>LGFB01000052.1 GCA_001508835.1 bacterium 42_11 | reverse complement strand
GGAATCCCCGCCTCTTCTTATAAGGGTAAAAGAACCGTCCAAAAGATCTGGACCGTTAGTAGCGATGTCAAAACCAAGCGCGGTAGCAAGGGACGTGGTAGTATAGCTTAAATCTATTCCTCTTCCAGGCGTTGCCTCAATTAATCTTAAATTCCAAGCCCTTGTCGCTCCATCGCTACTAATACTTACTTGAACAGCTTCAGCCATAACACCTGTTTCATCCGCCGCGTTATTTATCATCGCAACTACGTCCTGGATAGTGTCAGTAGCAGCAACTTGACCCACATACACGTTGTTTATAAAGAGCGAACCAGTTACACTTATCACATCGTTTGTAAGAGCTATATCACTTCCCACAGCACCCATTCTCATACCAAAACCAAGGTCTTTCAAAGTCTGGTCATCTCCAGAAAGCTGAATCACATTGGAAGTCCCCACATCAAGCTGAACAAGCTGAAGATGATAAATATTGGAGTTGTAGGGATCTTGCACCTTACGTGCTTCCACATTAGTCTGAGCCCTCACTGCGTTAATCTTGTCAATGATATATTGAAGCTTATCGGAAGCAGCATTAAACTCATCAGAATCAAAGTGAACGGCAACACCGTTAATGTAAACATCTCCCGTGTGAAGAACTGTACTTGTATCGCCACTTGAATCAAAGGCGGTCCCACCAACGAGCTTGGCCACATCGGCAGCCTGATATATAGCAACCTGGTATTTACCCGCTTCAACGCGACTATCCGCCGTCATGTTGGTTACTTCAGCATCTCCTCTTACCTTGTTCAAGGTGTAAGAAAGTTCCCCTGTCAAAAGCTTCTTCGTGTTAAACTGCGTGGTTTCAGCAATCCTGTCTACCTCAGCCTTAAGCTGATCTATCTCCTTTTGTATTTGCTGACGGTCATAGGCAGTGTAAGTATCGTTTGCAGCCTGGTTGGCAAGTTCCCTCATTCTTTGAAGAATAGCATGGACTTCATCCATCGCTCCCTCAGCAGTTTGAATGAGAGAGATACCATCCTGAGCGTTCCTTATAGCCTGAGCCAAACCGTTTATCTGGGTTCTCATCTTTTCAGAAATAGCAAGTCCTGCGGCGTCATCAGCAGCACGGTTAATTCTCAAACCTGAGGAAAGGCGCTCCAGAGATTTAGATAAGCCAGATTGCGTAATAGTCAAATTACGATAAGCATTCAACGCGGAGATATTATGATTAACTATCATGAACCTCACCCTCCTTGGTTAATCACTTTTACGCCTTAAGCATCCGTGCCTAAGGCGCCGAGCCTTCCGTTGGCTCTAAAAGTTAACGCATCCTTGCAAAAAGCATACCATCAATCTCTCTCCTTCACCTTCCTGTGGTTACACCACCTCCTCTCACTAATTATATCGGAAGCCTTAAGCTCAACTTAAGGAAGCTTTTAAAAATTTTTTGTAGAGCATATCATAAAGTTCAACGGTCCTCGCAAAGCTAAACTCTCTTAAAACCCTCTCCTTAGCTATACTAGAAATATACACCAACTCCTCATAATTTTCAAGAGCATAGATTAAAGCCTCCAATATTTCCTTTTCGTTTAACTCTTCCAGAGCTAAAGCGTACCTGCCATTACAAACCAAATCCTTGGTTCCCTCGATATCTGAAGATATACACGGAACTCCTAAAGCCATGGCTTCCATCAAGGCCAAGCCAAGCCCCTCGCTCTTACTGGGGAAAAGGAATAAGTCAGAAGCCTTAACCAAGGGGTATGGGTCTTTCATGTATCCCATAAACTTAACCCTATGATGAATCTCTTTAAAAACGGTAAGCATTTCTCTAAAGTAGTCCATTTCCCTAACGGGGCCTATAAAGAAAAGATAAGCATCCTTCCCCATTTCAATTAATCTCCTAAAGGCCCTTATAAGCTCGAGGTGTCCCTTCCTTTCCGATATTCCACCAAGGGTGGTAATCCAAAAGGAATTCACAGGAACATTGAGCTTTAAGCCAAAAGTTTCCTTTAGCCTCTCCTTATGTGGATAATCATCTACGATGTGAAGGCCAGGTTTAATCACAGAAGTCTTACCTAAATCAAGCTTGAAGGAAAGCCTCCTTAAGAGAGCATCTCTATAACCTTCCGAGACAAAACACACATGGTCGACACGGCTTAAAGCCCAAGTATCCCACAGGTCCATCCAATAAGCCCTATCAGTTCCCCAACTGTGTAAAGTTAATACCACAGGCGTATTTAGCAACAGTAGGTCTTTACATATTAAACATGCTGACGCGGGAACGCAAGACTGAGGAGCTAATATACCGAAGCCCTCATTTCTTAACACCTGCAAGAGTTTATCCACATTGCCCCAAAAGGCCTGAGAGGACCTGTTAAAGAAGTCCACCTCATAAATAGATGAAGCTATCCTCTCAAACTCTTCCCTAAGGTTCTTCCATTCAACCCAGTCACCGCTTTCCGGAGCTGAAGCCAGAGATATATCCCAACCCAAATTTTTTAATCCTTTGGCAAGCTCGGTTAGAAATATCCCCGAACCATCTTTTAATACGGGAATAAGGAAAAGAATCTTTTTCAAGCCTTGAATATTACGTATATAATATCACCATCCTGAACCACATAATCTTTACCCTCTATTCTAATTAAGCCCCTTTCCCTGGCAAGTTTATAATCGCCGACCTCCAGCAACTTTGAAACAGATATGACTTCCGCCTTTATAAATCCCTTTTCCATATCCGTGTGAATTTTACCCGCCGCCTGTGTAACCTTGGTGCCCCTTATCACCGGCCAAGCTCTTAACTCTTTCTCATTAAAGGTAAAAAATGTTATCAAGTTCAGGATATCGTAAGATGCCCTTATAAGCTTCCTTAAGGACGATTCGATTCCGATCTCTTTCATAAACTCTTGAGCTTCTTCCTCTGAAAGTTCCGAAAGCTCCATTTCCAGCTTTGCACATCCCCAGATTACAGTGGCATTTCTTAAGGAAGCCCATTTCTCAAATTCCATTAAAACCCCTTCATCTACCTCTTCCGAGGAATTAAGATAATACAAATGAGGCTTTGTTGAAAGAAGTTGATAAAACTTGGAAAGCTTCTCAAGCTCCTCTTCTGGCAGTTTCCCTCTTAAAGGCTCTCCTCTGGCAAGAAGGTTTCTAACCTTCTCCAAGAATTCGAGCTCTTCTCTGGCCTTCTTATCTCCAAGGCGCGCTGCCTTTCCGTGTTTCTCAATCCACCTTTCAACAAGTTCCAAATCGGAAAGCATAAGCTCCAACTCGATTATCTGAGCGTCTCGAATCGGGTCTATGCTTCCCTCCGAATGGGAAACGCTTTCACTCTCAAAAGCTCTAACCACCTCAACAATTGCATCCACACCTCTTATGTAGCTTAAAAACTGGTTCCCAAGCCCCTCTCCCCTACTCGCACCCTTAACCAAACCAGCTATATCATAGAACTCTATCTCCGCGGGAACCACTTTCGGAGGCCTCAAAAGGGAAGCAAGCTTTTCAAGCCTCTCATCGGGAACAAAAGCAACACCCTTATGGGGGTCAATGGTTGAAAAAGGATAGCTCGCCACCAAGACCCCCGCCCTCGTAAGGGCGTTAAACAAGGTAGACTTTCCCGCATTAGGTAAACCAACTATACCCAAAGATAGAGCCATTTTTCATCTACCCCGCTGGATATCCCACCGGAAATATATAGAGAGGGTCAACATCTGACGGAAGCATAAGAACACGAGCCACAAGATCATCGTTAAAGGCACCTATAGCAACGGTGCCAAGGCCTTTTTCTGCACAAGCAAGATATATATTCTGCCCTATGTGCCCTGCCTCAAGGATGGCATACCTTCTGCCCCTCTCACCATAAACCGATGTAATTCTGGGATAATTAACAGCTATAACTATGTTAAACGAGGCATCAGCCACATATCTTTGATTCAAGCAGGTTCTCGAGAGATCTCTCATGACATCCCTTTCAAGGTGAATAGAAAGGCTGTTTTCCATGTTATTGTATCTATAGACCCCAGGCTTCAAACCCTCCACATCTCCTAAAACGGCGTATACACGAATCGGGTATGTAGCCCCACCAGAAGGGACAACAAGCCTTCCATCAACCCTACCATAGGAAACCCAGAGAAGGTAATCAAAAAGATCCTTAGGCATGCTCTTCTTAAGGAAGTTCCTGACAGACCTTCTTTTCAGTAAAAGCTCCTTAAGCATAAAGCTCACCACCTTCAAAAATACTTACAAATCAAGTATAACATAAAAAACAAAAAGGCATTCCCTCCTTTAAGGGAATGCCTCTAACTTTCTAAAATGGAGCCGGTGGCCGGACTCGAACCGACAACCCGTGGATTACGATTCCACCGCTCTACCTGTTGAGCTACACCGGCATCTAAAAAAATGGCGCTCCCGACGGGATTTGAACCCGTGCCGCCGCCTTGAAAGGGCGGTGTCCTAGGCCCCTAGACGACGGGAGCACCATGGTGGGCTGTGCAGGGATCGAACCTGCGACCCTCGGATTAAAAGTCCGATGCTCTACCACTGAGCTAACAGCCCTCAGGGCAAGATAAATATACTATGGGATGTAAAATATGTCAAGGCCTCAAATCCCATTTTAACATAAATTAACATCAAAGTTATTAAAAACCCTCCTTGTTAAGGCAGATTGTTATCTATCTCAATCTCCAGGTTCTGCAAGGTATCGGTCCATCTTAACCGCACATTGCCTTAAGCTATTTTCAAGCGCCAAAGGCTTTATTTCATCAGGGGTAAAGCATGATATAATCTCTTCGAAAGAAAATAAAGGAGGTGTCCTTTTTGAAAAACAGGATAGTGCTGTTAATCTTTATCTTTACCTTCATCATTACCGCCGTTAAAACAACACCAATAAACGCTAAGGATACAGAAGTATTAATAAAAGTTGGCTTAGCTATCGGGGAAAAGGAAGCCGTTTTTCTTTCCGATGCCCCTATGACGATTGCAGAAGGAAACAAGGTTATCCTCAAGGGAAGAAAGCTCCAAATAGCATGCATAAATGGAACAGCAAAGGTAAATGATATCACCTTTAAGAAAAAAATCTCCATAACTCCAGCTATGGGAAGCCTTATACGCTATAATGGGAAACCTTATAGGGGAAGTTTTGAGGTTATCCCTAAGGGAAATGGTTTAACTATCATAAATCTCGTATCAATAGAAGAGTATCTTTATGGGGTACTTAAGGCCGAAATCAGCCCCTCCTGGCCCTTTGAAGCTTTAAAAGCGCAGGCTGTGGTTTCAAGAACCTACGCATTGAACAATATAGGAAGGCACAGCTCCCAAGGGTTTGACCTTTGTGCAGGAAACCACTGTCAAGGATACAAGGGGCTATCAAGCGAAGACCCGATCTTAAACAAGGCCGTTGACGCCACAAAAGGCGAAGTTCTAACATATAACGGAACCTTAGCAAAGGTATTTTATCACTCCGATAGCGGTGGATGCACTACTTCTTCAAAATATGTGTGGGGAAGGGATATCCCCTATCTAAAGGGCAGAAAAGAGGAGTTTTATGCCAGTTGCAATTCCCCTTACAAGCATTGGAAATTAGAGCTTCCCTCAAGCAAACTTGTAGAGATTTTATCTGAAAATGGCATTGAAATAGAAGACATCAAAGACTTAGCAATAACTAAAAGAGATAACCTATCCTTTAGAGCCTTAACAATTCGCATAATAGGGTCAAAAAGAAGCATAGAGATACCAGCCACACGGGTCAGACAAATGATAGGATATTCCCTCTTAAGAAGCACTGCCTTCGATATCTTAAAGAAAAAAGCCAACGAGAAAAGGGAAGGTAAAGCGAAACCATCTAACCTGTATCCCCCTAAGCTCAGCAAAGAGGAAAGAAGAGCCAGGGCAAGAAGCATAAATATAAAAGAACTTCTCGCTAAGGGTTACTCCTACGATGACATCATTCTTATATTAGCCGAAGCCTATGGAATTCTGGAAAGAGATGTAGCACCACAAAATGAACAGCCCCAAGAAGAGATCTCCTTCGAAGCGAAGGATGGAGAGAGCATCTTTATATTTGAAGGAAGAGGATGGGGACATGGCGTAGGAATGAGTCAGTGGGGAGCAAAGACTTTAGCTGAGAAAGGAAAAAGCTACACTGAAATACTTCAATTTTATTTCCCAGGCACGGAAATTAAAAGGAGATGGTAGAGGAAGAGTTATCTCCCTCTACCATCTCTCACAATCTACACAGGAGCTATGCCTCTTTCTTCCTTCTCTTCCACTCTGAACTTCAATACAGCATCCCTTAGCTTCTTAGCCTGATCGCTTAACTTAGAACCTATCTCCCTTACCTCCTCAGATAACCTAAGCTGATCATCAACAGCACCCTCTATACCCTCAACTACCTCCATAACATGCCTCACAGACTTCACAATAGAGTCCATAGCTGCAGCCATCTGCTCCGTCGCCGCAGATTGATTCTCCGTTAAAGTCACTATCTCCCTTATACCCTCCCCCACAGCCTCTATCGCCCTTATTACCTCCTCTATCCTCTCCCTCGTTAAGTTGGCCAAGTCCACGCTCCTCTTAACAGCACCCTCAGATTCCTTCATCATAGACTCAAGCTTGCTTATCTCCTCAACCATCTTCCTCGATAAACCATCTATCTCCGAAGCCGCTAAGTTAGATTCCTCCGCTAACTTCCTTACCTCCTCAGCTACCACAGCAAAACCCCTTCCTGCCTCCCCAGCTCGAGCAGCCTCTATAGCAGCATTCAGCGCCAGTAAGTTAGTCTGATCCGCTATCCCACTTATCTTGCTCGCTATGTCGCTTATCTGAGATAAGCTCATCGTTAAATTCCTTACCTCCTCAGATACCCTACGCGCACTCTCCAATACCACACCCACCGCCTTCACCGTCTCATCTACATGAACCATCCCATTCCTCGCAGATTCCACCATCCTGTTAGACTCCTTCTCCATCCTACCCACAGCCTGAGCCACAGATTGCGCAGAAGACGCTACCTCCTGTATCCCAGCACTCGTCTCCTCAGAAGCAGACGCAGCACTCTCCACATCACCCTTCAAACTCACCACACTCTCATGCTCCTCCATAACCATGTTGTATAACCTGCTACCAAGCTCATCTAACTTCACAGATTGCTCCGTTACATCCTCAGATTGACCCCTAACCTCAGAAAGTAGCTCCCTCAACGAACTAACCGCACCATTAAGCGCCTCAGCCATCACCCCAACCTCATCACTGCCAAGCGAAGGTAACGCCACCGTCAAATCACCAGACGCTAACAAAGATAAGGCCTCCTTAACCCTGTCTACCCTCCTCGATATGCTAACAGATACAAAGAAGAATATTAAAACCCCTAAAGCTATCAAAATACCCCCAATTATTAAAGTGCGCTCCATCATCGCCTTCCTGGCAGAAATATACGCATCAGCAGGTATGTAAACCCCCAAGGCACCCAAAACAAGCCCCGAAGAGTGAGTTAAAGGTATTATGCATGCGAATTTAGGAGCTCCAACGTTTACAAACTCCATAAACTCCTCACCAGCCACCAAGACCTTCTCCTTAGCCTCATCAAGTATGGGTGATTTCACCCTTTCACCGTTAATAATTAATGTGGTCGCAACCCTCTCACCCGTCATGTCAAATAAGCTCAAATCAAAACGCTCCATGCCCTTCATCTTATCAAGAAGCTCATTGCTTAAAACAGTCCCAACAACCACAACACCACCAGCCTCAGCATAAGCACAACCTATTACCTCCATACCCTTGCTCCCCTTAAAAACCGTCTTCTGGTCGGTCTTGGAGTTCAAAACACTTAAAGCCATCTGAGCCTCAGGAACAACGGCATCTTCCTTCAAGCCTAAACCAGCCTCATAAACCCACTCCCCCTTATCGTTAAAAACTATAACGAAGTCTATGCCCTCATTCTTCATCTTCTCAAAGATGGGATTGATAAGACGCTCTATTTTAAAACCCGCTATTCCCTTACCGGCTTCAACCCCAAGTTTGAGCCCTTCATTAACTATATCGCTTGAAGCAAAGGACTTCGCTATTCCAAGGTTCGTGGTTCCAATCGCGTTAAACACTTCAAGAAGGCCATGGGCGCGCGCACGCGCCTCAGAATGATAAGCCATTTCAAGATTGGAAAGGGATGTCTCAGATAAAAGGTAGGCCGTTAGACCCACACCTAAAATTGAAACCACAACTCCCCATAAAATCAGCTTCGCCTTTAAGCTCTTCAAGC
>LGFB01000051.1 GCA_001508835.1 bacterium 42_11 | reverse complement strand
GCTTTAGGAGCCCAGTTTTGCATAGACTCTCCGGATATAGTTAGGTCAGCAGTTCCAGCCTGAATCATGTTCAAAAGTTCCATTTCTTTACCAAGCTGTTCGTTAGGATAAACCACTATCTCAATTTCCCCACCAGTTTTTGCTTTCACAAGTTCAGCAAACTTCAGCGCCGTCTTGTGCCATATATGCTGTTCATTAGCTAAATGCCCAAATTTCCAAGTGATTTTCGCTTCAACAGGAACAGAACTTAAAGTAAAAGTCAAAAGAACGACGAACACAAGCAACAACCCTCTACGCATACGCATTCCCCCTCCTTATTCAAGTGTAAACTAAAAGCTAACCAATAAAAATTTTAAACAAGAGGATACTCCACCATCAACCTCAACTATACCAGTTTTACCTATTGAAACTCTCAAAACTTGCTAGAACCTTGCTTTTTCTTTTTAAATCTCAATTTATCTATATAAAAATATATTTTCTTAATATGAAAAGGTAGCGAATACGGCGAGTAAAAGCTTCCCGGTCTCAAAATCTAATATTTAAGTCAAAGAAAAATCTTCGGTTCTTGACATCGAAAAGGAGCTGTGATAAATTATAAATGTTAACTGTTTAGTTTATTAAGATAAATCGATAGAGAAAGAAAATGGACTTGATAAAACCTAAAGGTTGTAAAGATTATTTACCAAATGAAGCCAAAAGACCTAGAGAAATAGAGCAAATGCTGTCCTCCCTTTTTGAACAATGGGGGTATAGAGAGGTTATTCCTCCAAGCTTTGAATATTATGAATTTCTAACAGAAGGTATCGGGAAAGAATATAAAAGAAAGGTTTATAAAATAATAGATAGAGATGGAGAGATATTAGCCCTAAGACCCGAGCTAACTAAATCTGTTGGCAGGATTGCCCTTACGCACCTTTCAAGCGAACCGCATCCCCTAAAGCTATACTACAAAGGCATGGTCTTCTTAAGAGGAGACCCTGTTGAAATTCCACAAATAGGTGTTGAAAACTTTGGAGACCCATCAATATGTGCGGATATTGAAATATTAAGCCTGGCTATAGAATCTATGAAAAGGATAGGAATAGAAAACCCCACCGTCGACTTAAACCATGTGAAGATTATTCAAGGAGTGTTAGACTCCATACCTGTAAACGAAGACTATAAGGAACTCATTAAAGGAACACTTGCTCTTAAAAACTTTGTTCTATACCGAGAAGTTATTACCTTCATGGACATCCCAGAAAAACAGAAAAAATTTCTTCTTAAACTCCCCCTTTTAAGGGTGCAGAAAGCTGATTTGGGGGGTATAAGCTTCCCATTTCAATCTCCACTGATAGATGAGGCTCTGGAAGAACTAGGTGCAGTTTTAGATCATGTTGAATTCGAAGGTATAATAGTGGATTTCGGAATGATAAGAACCCTTGAATACTATAATGGAATAATATTTGAGCTAAGCAGTCCCGAAGGAGGAGAAATATTTGGTGGAGGAGGAAGATACGACAGGCTTTTTAATCTTCCTGCAATAGGTTTTGCTTTTTCGTTTAAAAACTTACCTAAAGACTCTACAAAAGACGACTTAGACCTAATTATAAAGATTTGTGATATTCAAAAGGGACTCAAAAAGAGCCTAAATTTAGCTAAAAAACTGCGACAAGAAGGCTTTCGCGTTTTAGTCCTTCCTCCCCATGCAGATGAAAATAACTTTATAAGGACAAGGAACCCTAAAATTGTTTTAAAAATGGAGGGACAAGAAATAGATGAAGAAAAACTTATCAATAGCCTTACCCACTGGAAGGCTCCTTAAGAAAATTGTTGAACTACTTAAGGAAAAGGGAATATTAGAAGAAGACTATGAAAAGCTTTCCAAAAGCAGAAAACTTATTTTTGAGAGAAATGGATTCAGGCTCATACTGGCAAAGCCTTTTGACATTCCTATATACGTTTCAAGAAGGGCAGCTGATTTAGGAATAGCAGGAAATGATGTTATTTGGGAAAGAAAAGAGGACGTATACGAAATAGCAGATCTAGGAATAGGAAAATGCGAACTTGTATTAGCCGCTCCAGCAGATAAAGGACTTTCGTTTGAAAAAGAGCTTCTTTGGGGAAAAAAGCTAGGGACAAAATACCCCAAAATAGCCGAGGATTTCCTAAACTATCAAGGAATCCAAATGGATATAGTTAAGCTTTACGGTTCCGTTGAAATTGCACCGCTTGTAAATCTGGTGGATGTGATACTAGACCTGAAAGAAACGGGAAGGACCTTAAAAGAAAACAACCTCGTGATAATTAAAACTATAGCCCAAGTAAGTGCAAGGCTTATAGTTAACCCCGTGTGCTATAAAAACAGAACAAATGAAATACTTGAAATAGCCTCTCTTTTAGAAGGGAGTGAGACCAATTGAGGATAATCAGGGGGCTTCAAAATGCCAGAGAATTTTTAGAGAAACTACTAACAGAGAGATCGCATACGAGAGAAGATATAGAAGCTAGAGTTAAGGAAGCAATTGAAGAAGTTAAATCCTTAGGAGACAAAGCCATAATCAATGATGTTAGGCAATTCCAGAAGGTTGAACTTAAGGAAAGCGATATAAAAGTAAGCTTAAAAGAAATCGACGAATCGGAAAACCTTTTATCTCACGAAATAAAAAGGGCAATTAAAAAAGCCATAGAAAGAATCTGGAATTTTCATGAAAGGCAAAAACTAAATTCGTGGCTAATGGAGGAAGAAAACGGAAACATTATGGGGCAAAAAATAGTCCCCATAGAAAGCGTAGGAATCTATGTCCCAGGAGGCAGGGCTTCCTATCCATCCTCACTCATTATGGCAGCAATACCTGCTAAAATAGCTGGAACAGAAAGAATAATAGTTTGTACACCTCCGTCACCTAACGGTAAAATTAACCCAGCCATTCTATTCACCGCTAAAGAACTGGGAATAAACGAGATTTACAAAGCAGGAGGAGCAGTAGCTGTTGCAGCAATGGCATTTGGAACAGAGACAATTCCAAAGGTAAACAAAGTGGTAGGTCCAGGCAACATCTATGTAACGATGGCTAAAAAGCTCCTCTTAGGAGAAATCGGCATAGATTCTCTTGCTGGCCCAAGCGAAATTTGCATCTTAGCTGATGAGAGTGCAAACCCTTCTTGGATAGCAGCAGACTTGATATCGCAAGCGGAACACGATCCCCTCTCATCAGCAATATTGATAACAAATTCAAACAACCTTGCAGAACGGGTTCTTTCCATAATCTATCACTTTGCCCGAGAACTGCCAAGTAAAGAAACGATAGAGGAATCTTTGCAAAACTATGGAGCAATTGCAATAGTAAACAACCTTGATGAGGGAGCACATCTTGTAAACACGATAGCTCCAGAACACTTAGAAATACAAACTAAAGAACCTTTTTCCATCCTATCGAAGATTAAAAATGCTGGGACTGTCTTTTTAGGAGCTTACTCATCGGAAGTCATAGGAGATTATGTAGGAGGCCCCAATCACATATTGCCAACATCGGGAACGGCAAAGTTTTTCTCCGGACTGAGCGTTAAAGACTTTTTGAAAACCATTAACTTTCTCTCTATATCAGAAGATGGCTTTAAAGAGCTTTCCGATATTACTATAACCTTAGCTGAGGCAGAGGGACTTCACGGACATGCCCTCTCTATAAAAATTAGAAAACAAAACTCTTTTATAAAGGAGAAACCCAGATGGACAGGACATTAATAAGAGCTAATCTGAACGAAAATCCTTTTAACCCTATCAGAGAGTTCGAAAGGGAAATTATTAAAACCTTTAAAGAAATAGAGATTAATAGATATCCCGACCCCGAGTATAAAGAATTGCGTAAAGCTTTAGCAGATAGACTAAATGTCGATATCGACAATATAGCTATAGGAAACGGTTCAGACGAACTTATTCTCTATATTCTCCTTGCATTTCATAGAAAGGGATTCCCTTTAGTTATTACTCATCCCACCTTCGGAATGTATGAAAAAGCAGGAAAACTTTTGGGAATGAAGATACTAAAATTCAATTTAAAAGAAGATTGGGGACTACCTAAAAAGGACATAGAAGAAGCTGTTAAAAATGGAGCCGTGATTTTCTTAGGATACCCGAATAATCCAACGGCAAATTGCTGGCCAGAAAAGGATATAATAGACGTTATCGATAAAAATCCTGGTATTACAATAATAGATGAAGCATATTATGAATTCTCAGGCAAAACCCTTCTGAATCTGGTAAGAGAAAGGCAAAACGTTATTATTCTTAGAACGTTTTCCAAGGCTTTGAGTTTGGCAGGAGCAAGAGTAGGCTATGCTATATCGCATAAAAATAATATTGACGTCCTAAATGAAGTTCGTCTACCATTCAATATAAGCTTGTTCTCTGAAAAGCTTGCTCTATTCATGTTAAACCAGACTTCCTGGATCAAAGAAAAGGTCAAAGAGGTAATAGAAAACCGAGACTGGCTTTTTGCAAAACTCTCCACATTAACATTTCTAAAGCCATACCCATCAGAAACTAACTTCATTTTATGCAAAGTCCTATATGAAAACCTTGACGTTATAGCATTTTTAAAAGAGAAGGACATAGAGATAAGAAAACCAGATATGGAAGGTAACTACATACGAATAAGCATAGGGAAAAGAGAGGAGGTAGAGAAAATCTGGTTATCCTTGAAAGAGCTACAAGAGAAACTAAAGTAGAAGTAAAGCTTGAAATACGGGGAAGAGGAAAGGCATTAATAGATACTCCCATTGGTTTTTTTAATCACCTACTTGAATCTTTTGCCTTACATGGAAGTTTTGACATAGAATTAAAAGCCGAAGGTGACACTTTCGTAGATAACCATCACTTGGTCGAAGATGTAGGGATAGTTTTAGGGGAAGCTTTTAAAAGAGCTTTGGATAAAAGGGAAAATATAAAACGTTTTGGCTTCTTTTTAATGCCAATGGACGATGCACTTGTAGAAATAGCATTAGATTTAGCAGAAAGGGCTTTCCTCGTATTTGATGTGGAGCTCAATGAAAGCTACGTGGGAAAATTAGAAACATCTTTAATAGAAGAATTTTGGAAGGCATTCACCAGCCACGCCTTTATAACGCTTCACATAGTAAGAAGAAGGGGTAAGAATGCTCACCACATAATTGAAGCAATCTTTAAAGGAGTCGGAAAGGCTCTTAAAATGGCACTGGAGGAAGAAAAAGGAGTACCCTCTACTAAAGGAGTGATGTAACCCTTGTTAGGAATAATAGATTACGGAGCGGGAAACTTAAAAAGCCTTGTAAACGCTTTAAAACTTTTAGGGAAAGAGTTTAAAATCCTAAATGCTCCTGATCTCCAAAAGATATCGGTTCTTATATTGCCTGGAGTAGGAGCTTTTGGCAGTGCCATCGGAAACCTTGAAAAATTAAAGTGGATAGAAGAAATTCAAAGGTGGGTAGAAAAGGGTAATCCCATGCTTGGAATATGCTTGGGAATGCAGCTTCTCTTTGACGTCAGCGAAGAAGAAGGACTACATGAGGGATTAAAGCTAATAAGAGGAAGAATAAAAAGATTCCCAGACATGGGGCTACCTATCCCTCATATGGGATGGAACGAAGTGAAAATCGTATCGGAAAGCGAAAATATTTTATCCGACTTCCCGTTTCCTCAATATTTTTACTTCGCCCACTCCTACTACGCAATACCAGAAGAAAAAGTAACGATAGGAGAAACTTCTTATGGAATAATCTTCCCTTCCATAGTTGGCAAAGGTAACTTGTTAGGGTTTCAATTCCATCCGGAAAAGTCTGGAGAAAGAGGACTGAAACTTTTAGATATTTCACTAAAGAGGTTAGAAGAAAGATGCTGATAATACCTGCTATAGACCTAAAAGGTGGAAAAAGTGTGAGACTATACAAAGGAGCCTTTGAGAAAGAACTCTTTAAAAAAGATCCCATGGAAATGGCTTTGAAATTTAAAAAGGCAGGAGCAAAGAGGCTTCATATCATAGACTTAGATGGAGCCCAGCAAGGGGCACCGGTCAATCTTGATATTGCGCTTAACATTAAAAGAAAAACAGATTTAGAAGTAGAATTCGGAGGCGGAATAAGATCCCTTGAAACTTTAGAAAAACTTCTATCTACCGATATAGACTACTTTATAATTACCACACTTTTTCTAAGAGAAAAAGAAAACCTAAAGAAACAGAAAAAAAGAATAATAGTGTCCATAGACATTGACGAACAGGGTTTTTTAAAAACCTACGGTTGGCAACGAAAAGAAAATATAAGAGGAACGGAACTTTTAGAAGAAGCGATAAGCGAGGGGTTTGAGAATTTCATCATAACCTTTACACACAAAGATGGAACCCTGGAGGGCTTAGACACAAGTTTAATTGAAAAGTTTACAAAAAATGGGGTAGCGAAGATAGTATTCGCAGGTGGAGTTTCCTCTTTAGAGGATATAGAAAAGGCCAAAAGAGCCGGAGCATATGGCATAATAATTGGAAGAGCTTTTTATGAAGGGACTATACCTTTAGAGGTGATTAAAGGTGCTTGCTAAAAGGATAATTCCTTGTTTGGATGTCAAAGAAGGTAGAGTAGTAAAGGGAATAAATTTCCTAAATCTTAGGGATGCAGGTGACCCTGTAGAATTAGCAAAAGTTTACAATGAAGAAGGAGCAGATGAACTTGTATTCCTTGACATAACAGCCTCGCTAGAAAATAGAGATACGATGCTAAGAGTTATAGAAAGGGTCTCGGAAAAACTCTTTATACCCCTGACAGTCGGAGGCGGCATAAGAGATATAAACGACATTCGTAGTGCATTACTAGCCGGAGCCGATAAGGTTTCCATTAACACTGCAGCTGTCAGAAATCCAGAAATAATAAGGGAATCAGCAAACATGTTTGGAAGACAATGTATAGTGGTAGCTATAGATGCAAAGAAAACGGGAAAAACAAAAAGCTCCTGGGAAGTTTTTATAAAAAGTGGAACCCAACCCACGGGAATAGATGCTGTAGAATGGGCAAAAACAGTAGAAAGCTTAGGCGCAGGCGAAATATTACTAACAAGTATGGATAGAGATGGCACAGAGGATGGATACGATATAGAACTCACCAAAGCTATTGCTACGAATGTCAGGATTCCAGTAATTGCTTCAGGCGGCGCAGGAAAGTTGGAAGACTTTTTAGCTGTTTTTTCAGAAGCCAAAGCAAGTGCAGCATTGGCAGCTACACTTTTCCATTATGGCAAAATAAGGATAAAAGACTTAAAGATATTCTTAAAGGAAAAAGGCATCAATGTCCGTCTTTGAGAGCCATAAGAGCTATTCCTACAACTCCAGCTTCATCCGAAAGAGAAGAAAAAACCACCTTGAAAGTCCCTTTAAAACTGGGCATAACGCGTTCGTTAACTATCTCTGTTAGGTCGCTCAATATAACCTTATAATCTCGTGAAAGTCCCCCTCCCAAAACTACAAGCTGAGGATTAAATATGTGGATGTAACTTATTAGAGCCTTAATTAAATAATCTTTAAAGATGTTTATTATTTTTTTAGCCCGTAAATCTCCTCTGGTGGCAAGATTTAACAAAACCATAGGCTTACTTTGTTCTTCGTTAAGATTCTCCCTCGCTGCGAACTCTTGTATGCCTCTCAGGGAAGAATAGGTTTCCAAACAACCTATATTCCCACAACCACAGGTTGGACCACTGCTACCGACTATTATGTGCCCAAGCTCCCCTCCTATTCCGATAGAACCTTTGAAAAGCCTGCCTTCACAAAAAACAGCACCCCCTACCCCCGTGCCGAGAGTTAAAAGGATAAAATTTCCCACACCTTTAGCCACTCCAATTTCATATTCACCAAAGGCATAAGCGTTAGCGTCATTATCTACCACAACAGGTAGAGAGAACCGGGCTTGCATAAAGTCCTTCAAAGGAACATCCTTCCACAAAGGAAAATTGGGAGAAAACAAAACGACCCCATCCTTCGTAACGGAACCCGGGGAGGCCACACCAATGGAGGAAATTTCGTACTTTCCCTGAAATTTCCTCACTATCTCAGAAATAACATCAAGGACATCTTCGACCTTTCTTCCCTCGGGAGTTCTAACTTTCATAAAATCTAAAACATCCCCTCTTTCAGAAACGACCCCACCCTTCATGAAAGTCCCACCTATGTCTAAACCAATAGCCAATCTCATCGCATTTCGCCTCCTTTTCTTGAAATAAGATAAACAGGTGATAAAATGTATTAAGAAAG
>LGFB01000050.1 GCA_001508835.1 bacterium 42_11 | reverse complement strand
CTTTTCGACATAGTCAAAGGAAGTTTATCAAGAAGACCTATATCCATCATACATTTTAGAATGTGCCTGTCCAATATTGCCATATCTTCCCCCAAACCTATGTTCCTTAGAAAATGACTTGCTTCCTTATATCCCATTCCCTTTACGTTGCTCACAAGCCATTCTCGCATTTCAAAGGGAGACCCCACAGATTCTAAAAGCCTACTCACCGCTGGTTTCCCAAAATTAAAGAAAAAATTACGTGCATCTACAATGTATTCCGCCTTCCTATTCCTAAACCTAATCCCGCTCAACTCCCTACAAATTTCCTCCACACTTCCTTTAAAAAGCAACCCCTTTGACCTCAGATTTTCCACAACCCTCCAACACATCTCTGCTTTAGACTGGGGGGTAAGAAGGCAAAAAACCAACTCTTCCCACATACGCTCGTCATCTCTCTTCGTCCATATCTCTTTAAAAGATTCTAATTTTCCTTTTATCTCCTGTAAAAGCTCTCTGTGCAAGAGCTTAATTTTATAAATATGTTCACTTGAGAAATCCATACTATAAACTATGCGGTTCCACCTTTCTCGCTTGGTTCCAGATTCGTTCAAGGTCAAAAAAGAGTCTGCCTTCTGGAGTAAATATATGGACGACAATGTCCCCGTAATCAAGGAGAATCCATCTTCCTCCCTTCCTCCCCTCCACTCCCCACACCATTATACCTTCTCTTTTAAGTCCGAACTCTAATTCCTCAGCAAGAGCTTCAAGGTGAGTTTCTGACCGACCGGTGCATATAACAAAGAAATCAGTTACATAACTTAACTCTGATAGATCAAGAACTACAATATCCTCTGCCTTGTGCTGCTCTAACAGATTTACAATCTTTTTTAGTAAATCTTTTGTAGGGAATTTCATCTTCTCATATCCTTTCCTAATATTATTGTAATATCAGCTTGTGATTCTTTTCTTTCGCTAGAAAAAACCCCATAACCCAATATTTCGGTAATTTTTCTTGCAATCGCAACCTTTTCTCCTGTATTATCTATAACCCTTGTAATAGAATAATCAAATCTATCGGCGTTCCCTATTCTAACAATTCTGTAACCATATCCCTCTAAAATCCTAGCTACACTAGCTGCCCCTCCATATACCCCATTTCCGTTTAACACTTCTACTGTTATAGTCCTTTCATCTTCAAAAACAAAGCGATCTTCCTTAAAAGAGCTTTTCAGAACTAAGTTAAGTCTATCCAAATCAGGTAACCAATAGGAAACTCCATCTATTAGATCAGGTTTGCCTGGCACCATAAACCACTTAATCTGGTTTAAACTGATATTCTTAAACAAAGATAGTAAATAAAAAATTTGCTCAGGAGTAAAATCCGTTTTAACGAACTTTATAGCCTCCAATGCCAAAGAAGGTAGCTTTTTCACCACCTCTTCTTTAGAAAGCTTGTTAAACACCGCTTCTAAAAATTTTTTCTGTCTCCTTATCCTACCTATATCTCCTTCAGGATCATTTCTAAACCTTACATATTGTAGCGCTTTTTCTCCATCAAGCTTCTGATACCCCTTATTAAGGTTTATATAAAAGCCAGCCCATTTATCCTTGTATCTCATATTCTTCTCTACATACAACTCTACACCACCAATGAGGTCCACCAAGCGGACGAATCCTTTATAATCCAATGTGATATAATGGTCCACATCCAGTCCTATAAACTCTCTCAGGGTTTCTTTCAAAAGATCTATCCCCCCATAAGCATAAGCATGGTTTATCTTCGTCCAGCCTCGGTTTGGAATCCTAACTCTCGTATCTCTTGGAATAGACAAAACTCGGACTCTTTTCCCTTTTAAATCAAAAGTTATCAGCATTATAACATCCGCTCTGTGAGAACCCTCAACACTATCTATACCTACAAAAAGAACATTTAGAAATTCATCCTTCTCATTAACCAGTGATGCTCTAACTACATCTACATCGGGGTTAAGTAGACTATAAAATCTGATACCCCCTCCAATAACAATACCCATTATAGCCAAGATTATAAACATTACCTTAGATTCTCCCAAAAATCTCACGACCATCATTTTACTTCCTAAAACCATTATACCAAATACAACCCTTTCTTTTTAATAAACTCCTCAACCAACGGGGGAACTAGATACTTTATACTCTCTCCTCTTCTGACTCTTTTCCTTATATCGGTCGAAGAAATTGGAGGTGAAGGAATCCTCACAATATCTATTCTTTCCAAAAACTCTTTAGGAAGTTTTCTTCTCAATACCTCAAGATCATACCCCGCCCTTGTAACAGCTATAAATCTACACAAACGTAAAAGTTCCTCTGGTTCCTTCCAAGCTTGAAGGTCCAATATTATATCTACTCCAGTAATAAAGAAAAGCTGTGAATCTTTCCCCAGTTTTTCTTTAAACTGTCTAACCGTATCTATGGTATAAGAGACTCCTTCCTTATCTATCTCCAAACGAGAAACCTCAAAGAAAGGATTATCTAATGTGGCCAATAGAACCATAATGTACCTATCTTCAGGATCGCTGATCTTCTTATTTATCTTATGGGGGGGGATTTTCGCGGGAACAAATATAACTTTATCCAAGGAGAAAATTTGGCGAACCTCTTCAGCAACTAACAAGTGACCATAATGTATAGGATCAAAGGTGCCACCCATCAACCCAATCCTATTCATGCTGAACTTATCCCTCTCTGTATTCGAACTCCATATCTCCTATTTTAACTGTATCTCCTTCCTTAATTCCCAACTCCTTAAGCTTGTCCTCAATCCCCAGTTTTCTCAATTCCTTATGAAACCTTACTAAAGCTTCCTCACTTTCGAAAACTGTAATAGAAACCAGTCTTTCTATCTCATCACCCTCAACAACAAAAATATTCCCGCTCTTATAAATCCTGAGAGGCCGAGATTGAGGCACGTAATCCACTTTCTCTCTCTCAACTTCAACAGGTAAGCTCTTTACCTTTTTAATCAATAAATCTATGAGGTCACCAACGTTTTTCTTATGAAGAGCAGAAATAGCCACAAAATCATAGCCTCTCTCTTCAAAAAAGCCTTTCAGCTTTTTTATTTTATCACTGTCTTGAACCAAATCAAGTTTATTCCCAACTACTATTTGAGGTTTAGAAACAAGTCTTGCCGAAAAAGACCTCATCTCTTCAAGTACCACATTGAAATTCTGTACTATCTTGTCAAATGAATAAGACATATCAACAAGATGGAGAAGAAGCTTGGTCCTTTCTACATGCTTTAAGAACTTTATTCCCAATCCTTTTCCCTTGTGAGCTCCTTCTATGATTCCAGGTATGTCAGCTAAAATTATTCTTTCTCCCTCTCCTGCTTCCATAACTCCAAGAACTGGAGATAAAGTAGTAAACGGGTAGTCAGCTATTTTGGGTTTAGCATCAGAAAGCGCAGAAATTAGCGTAGATTTTCCTACGTTAGGCATGCCCACTATTCCAACATCAGCTATGATCTTCAACTCCAATATTATCCATCTTCCCTCTCCCTTTTCTCCCTTTTCAGCTATTCGGGGAACCTGATTGGTAGGAGATTTAAAATGAGCATTACCATATCCTCCTCGCCCACCCCTAGCAACCACAAATCTTTCACCGGGTTCTACGAGATCAGCCATTACCTTCCCTGTCTCCGCATCTTTAACAATAGTCCCCGGGGGAACTCTTATAATAACATCTTCCCCATCTTTGCCTTTTTTGTTTTTACCCCCTCCATGTTGCCCATCTTCAGCCTTGAAAAACCGTTTATAACGGAAATCCAATAAAGTAGAAAGGGAGGGATCTACCACAAGAATAACATCCCCCCCTTTTCCACCATCTCCACCATCAGGGCCTCCACGGGGAACATATTTCTCCTTTCTAAAACTTATCGCTCCGTTTCCGCCTCTTCCTCCTTCTACGTATATCTTAACAAAATCTATCATGCCGATACGATGGGTTCAGGATAAACGCTAACTCTTTTCCTTTTCTTATCAAGTCGCTCAAACTTAACATATCCATCTATAAGAGCATAAAGAGTAAAATCATCTCCCATTCCTACATTCTTACCAGGGTGGATCTTTGTCCCTCTTTGACGAACTATTATATTCCCGGCTCTCACAAATTGCAAATCATATCTTTTAACCCCAAGTCTTTTGCTATGGCTATCCCTCCCATTTTGGCTGCTTCCACCGCCCTTTTTATGAGCAAAAAGCTGCAAATCAAACATCATTTTTCACCTCCTTGATATCAAGATGCTTTGAATAAATTCTTTCAATTTCTCTCAACCCTTTTAAAAAAACGGAAAAAACAAATCTACTTTTTTCTTCTGCCGGGAAAGTAACTTGCAAAAATCCCTTCCTCTTTTCCACTTCCAATCTATCACCGTATTCCTCTGCAAGCCACATAAGTAAAGTCTGAAGCAGTGCGGAAACTCCCGCACATACTATATCCTTTCCTTCTTCCGCATAACCCGTATGGCCTTCCGCTCTTACGCATATAGCATCCTTCTTATCCAAAATTCTTATTTCGAGCATGCTCAGGAAAGAACTATATTTTCAACTTCAAGCTTTGTAAAAAGCTGTCTATGTCCCCTTTTTCTTCTATAATTCTTTTTCCTTTTGTACTTGAAAACAATTATCTTTTTATCCTTACCGTGCTCCAAAACCTTAAACCTAACCTTAGCTCCCTCAACATATGGACTTCCTATGAGGCTACCATCATCAGTTTTAAGAAAAAGAATTTTATCAACTTCCAGAAAATGGCCTTCAGGAGCATCTAATTTTTCAACCTTTATTACGCTACCTTGTTCGACAATGTACTGCTTTCCTCCTATCTCAACTACTGCATACATTTCCCTTTAACCCCCCTTTAGCAACCCAAATTACCTGCAAGATTCTATCATAGCACATTTAGGACTGTCAAGGCATTCTACGCTAGGAAGCAATTTGAGTACCTCTTCACCCACAGGAGTCTCTCCTCCTGCAAGGGAGTAAGCGAGATGTGCATGAAGGCACTTTATCCCTTCTGTGCTCGAAACTCCACCAATCCCCCTATCTCTGATAGACTCTAAATAAGAGGGAAACTTCTCCCTCAGAAATTCCTTTATAGAATCGCTTAATAAAGAAAACCTCATTCTTGCATACTCATTGTTGGCCCGCTCTAGCCTTCTCCTAATTCCAATATCATCTTGAACTTTCTTAGCTAAACTAAGGATTACTCCTTTACTCTCAAGCTCACCTATACACTTATTTAAATAAGGACATGTCAACCAATAAAGGGTAGGAAATGGTTTTCCTTCCTTCAAAGGATAACACATTATTACCTGAGGGTAACCCCATCTACATCTTCTAGAAACCTTCAAAAATCCGCTTATCCTTTTTCTTATCTGTTTCCTAACTATCTCAAGGTCTTTTAAGTATCCTGATCCACCAAGGTACATTTATCTTCAACAAATATTCAAATCTATTTTTGTAAGTTTTAGCTATATCAACATCATGAATTACAAGAAGATTCTCTTCATTTTTTTCCTCCGCAGTGGCTGTCCAATTATAGCTTCCCGTAATTACTATAGAATCATCTATTATGCAAAATTTATTGTGCATCAAACCTGGCATCCTATCATAAGCGACAAAGATTCCCCTTTTCTCAAGAAAGACTCCTTTAGAATACCTATTCTGGCGTTCTTGCCCGTCGAGAAGGACGCGAATCTTAACACCTCTTTCGTGTGCCTTAACCAGGGCTCTTGCTATTTTTGAGTTAGTAAAAGTATACATGGCAATATCTATAGAACTTTGAGCTGCGTCAATAAGCTCTACTATCCTGTTTTCACAACCGCCTTTAGGGCTAAAGTAGACCTCTATACTTAAAGCAGAACTTATGCCGTTAAGGTATAAAACTATTAGAAGAGCGTATGTGACCTTATAAAACAACCGAAAATTAATTTCTTTCTTAACCATTCCTTCTTTTAAACCGTGTAAGAATAAAAGAAAACCCCTTCCCTATCTTTCTCTTTAGTTGCTCAATTTGACTAAAAGAACCATCAAAAATAGCAAATATAGTAGATCCGCTACCAGACATTAGTGAAATTAACGCTCCTTCACTTAACAACACTTCCTTAACATACCGTAAATTGGGATAACGTTCAAAAACGGGTTTTTCCAAATCGTTTTTAAGATAACCTCTGAGAAATTCCCAATCATCCGTTCTAAATGCTTCAACCACCTTATCCACATTTGGCAAATTAGAATAGGAAGAACCCATCCAGGAATAAACCTCGCTGGTTAGTAATCCAATCCCGGGGAAAACCAGAAGAACCAAAAAGTCTTCTCTCAAAGAAAAATCTATCTTTTCGATCCTTTCCCCCCTTCCCCTCGACAGACAAAACCCCCCTTCTAAGAAGAAGGGGACATCGCTACCAATTTGAGAAGCCACATCAAATATCCTTTCTCTATCAAGAGACAAGTTCCAAATTTTCAAGAATCCCCTAATAGCAGCGGCAGCGTCTGAGCTTCCTCCCCCTAATCCAGATCGAGGGGGAATTCGTTTAGTAAGCAAAATCTTGGCGCCTTTTGAAAAAGAGGTAATTTCTTGGAGCTTTCGAACAGTTCTAGTTACAGTATTGTCATGCTCTATCTCCATTCCCTCTACTAAAAAAGAGAGAGTTTCACTCCTCCACATCCAAAGATCATCTTTTAAATCAATTTCATGCATGAAAGTTACCATTTCGTGGTAACCATCCTTTCTCTTTCCTAATACCCAAAGACCAAGATTTATCTTAGCAAACGCTTCTTCCTTCAGAGAATCTTTTGGCGGGTCGAACACAACTCGACTTCCACCTCTCTTGTAAGAAGTTCTGCATAGCTATAAGAAACTTTATGGCCAGCTTCTACAATCTTTACCGTGAAAAGACAAGGATAGGTTTCCTCTAATACCCCATATTTTTCCTCGATTTTCTTTCTTCCTTTATTTGCTCTCACCCTAACCTTTTCACCAAGATGAGCCTCTATCTTTTTTCTTATCTCGCTCAGGGAATTTTTCACCCTCTTCACCACCCTCGATTATCTACTCTTTCATTCCCCGAACCTTGACAATTCCAATTTTAACTACAGTTTTCTTTTTCACATAACGACAGAGATTATAAGACTTCCCTCGAAAAATAAGTTCATTTTTATACCTCTGATCTACCCTAACATAGATAGGATTTGGTAAAGCAACAGGATTTCCATAAAACAAAAAGGATCCGTCCTCACATGAAATAGCCCTTTTATCCTTTTCCGATGGATTTGCAGGACCACCCAAAAAAGTTTTTTCTCCCCAAAACAACAAGGTTCCGTGCCGAAAAACTAGGTAATCTTCTGTTGGCATAAAGGTATAAGAATTTACACTCCTCAATACTAAAAGGTCTCCCTCGTTAACTAATAGGTATAACTCTCCCCCATCTCCGAAAATATGGATGAAATATAAAATTAGTAAGACCAAAAATGTTTGTAGTTTACTTAAACAAACCTCTTTCCCTGTAAAACCTCTCCGCACCATCGTGCAAAGGAGTAGATATTCCCTTCAATGCTGTGTCAAGGCTTATAAATCTCGCCTTAGGATGAACAAAGTATATTTCTTCTATATGTTCAAAAAGAGATTTAACCATTTTATAAACTAAGTCAGAAGGGATCGTCGATAGCCCTACCCAAACCGCCATAAGAGATAGAGTATCTACTCCTTCATCTTGATTGGTGTAAGTTTTGGGAGGAATAAAATCTGGAACAAACCAAGTGTATTTTTCTTTAACCTTTCTGATAAGCTCCTTGCTCAAAGACAAGATTTTTATCTCCTGACTTGCAGCCACATCCTCGATTACAGAAGCAGGATAGCCTACTGTATAAAAGAACGCGTCTATTTTCCCGTCCTTCATGTACTGAGCTGCCGTGCCACTCTCCAAATACCTAACATCCAAATCTTTATAAGAAATGCCCGCCTCTTCGAGTAATATCCTCGCGTTAATCTCCGTCCCGCTTCCGATCTCCCCTACAGCTACTCTTTTACCTCTCAAATCATAAATAGTATTGATCCCAGATTTTTTTAATACAACTATGTGTATTGTTTCTGGATATAAGGCTGAAAAAACACGAATATTTTTAATAGGTTTGCTAAAAAAATACTTCCCTTTATAAGCCCAATCCAAAACATCGTTCTGAACAAAAGCCATTTCTGCTTCCTCTCTACTAAGTAATAAGCAATTAGCTACCGAGGCATTCCCTGTTTCCACTATAACGTAAACATCGGGAACATATTTATTAATTACCGTAGCCAAGGC
>LGFB01000049.1 GCA_001508835.1 bacterium 42_11 | reverse complement strand
TTTGTATACAGAGATTACGAACATGCACACAAAGTTCTTGACGGTCCTTTTAAGGAGTGGACTGCTGGTGAGCTTGAAAAGCAAGGGCTTATATTCCTCTCTAATTGGGAGTGGGGGTTCAGGAATTTAACGAATAACGTGCGTCCCATTAATTCTCCGGACGATGTGAAAGGGCTTAAGATTAGGACTCCCCCAGAGATACAGCTTCAGGCTGCTATGGAGGCATTGGGTGCTGCGGTTACAAAAATATCCTTTGCCGAGCTTTACATGGCGTTGAAGCAGGGAGTTGTTGACGGTCAGGAAAACCCAATTGCTGTGATTTATGCTAATAAGCTGTATGAAGTTCAGAAGTATCTAGCTTTAACACGCCATTGCTATAATTCCATGGTTCACGTGATGAGCAAAAAGACCTGGGATAAGCTCACCCCTGAACAGCAGAGAATCATCGCCGAGGAGAGCAAGAAAGCTGGCGACTATATGAGACAAACGCTGGTTAGCGAGGAAGCTGGGCTAATCGAAAAACTCAAGGAGTTAGGTATGGTAGTTACTACACCGGACCTTGCTCCATTTAAGGCCAAGATGGGCCCTGCTTATGAGAGAATAGCTGAATATGCTGGAAAAGAAAATGTTGAAACGTTCCTTAAGATGGTCGAGAAACTTTAAGTAGTCTTTGAATGGGGGCTGGGGATGCTGGGATGATGGCTTTTGCCATTTTTGCGGTGTTGGTAGGGTTGATGTTTTTAGGAGTGCCTGTAGCGGTTGCTATGGGCATAACTGCGGTGGGCTTCTTTGTATACCTTGGAGAGTTTAATGTTTTGACCATGATAGCGCAAAGGATGTATGCTGCCACTACTGGTTTCACCCTTTTGGCTATACCTTTTTTCATATTGGCAGGCAATTTGATGAATACGGGAGGTATGACTACAAGAATATTTCGCTTTGCTAATGCATTAGTTGGTCATGTAAGGGGAGGGCTTGGACACGTTAATGTTTTAGCAAGTTTGATTTTTTCTGGAATGTCAGGGGCTGCTGTGGCCGACGCAGCAGGTTTGGGATTGGTTGAAATCAAGGCAATGGATGAGGCTGGTTATGATAGACCCTTTTCGGCTGCCATTACAGCAGCTTCATCTACTATTGGCCCGGTCGTCCCCCCCAGCATCCCCTTCGTAATTTATGGAAGTCTTACAAATACTTCCGTGGGTAAGCTATTTTTAGCAGGTTTTATTCCAGGGTTTATGATGGCATTGGCAATGATGATAGCTGTGTCTATAACAGCGAGGATTAGAAACTATCCCAAGGGTGAGCGTGCCTCTTTAAGAGAGGTATGGGAAAGCTTTAAGGGGGCTTCACTTGCTTTGGTGATGCCCCTCATAATTATTGGTGGGATTCTGTCAGGACTTTTTACCCCTACCGAAGCTGCGATGGTGGCTTGCGTTTATGCTTTGTTTATAGGACTTGTTGTTTACAGGGAGATAACTTTAAGAGATATTCCAAGGATATTGTGGGAAACTACCGTTCATTCGGTTCGTGTTTTGTTTATAATTGCGGCGGCAGGTTTCTTTGGTTGGCTTATGATACATCAGAGAATACCGGATGCCGTTATTAAGACATTGACATCCATGGTTTCTAGCTCTTCCGGTATTCTTTTGGTGATAGTCTTCATATTAATTGTTCTGGGTTGTTTTCTTGAAGGAATAGCTGTTTTGGTTATCACCATTCCCATATTTATGCCTCTTATAGCCATGTATAATATTGATCCGGTTCATTTTGGAGTAATAATGATCCTCTGTTCGATGATTGGTTTGGTTACTCCACCTGTGGGAATGAGCCTTTATGCCGTGGCAAGTATTAGTGGGGTTGACATATGGACTTTAAGTAAGGAGCTTCTGCCCTATATACTTGGCATTTTCATAGTAACCTTGATTATGGCTCTTTGGCCTGGTTTGGCTCTTTTCCTTCCAAATCTCTTTTATTAAGGGGAGAGGGGTTAAACGATGACCTTTCTTAATAAGTTAGACAGGTTTATGGGGAAATTTTTACGCTTTATGAGTCTGTTTTCCTTAGTAGCCCTTTTTTTCTTAGTTTTGGGTAACGTCGTTTTCAGATTTATTCCCATATTTTCCTTTGGGTGGTTTGATGAAATAGTGGAAATGATGTTCGCGTATTTTGTTTTCTATGGGTCTGCTGCTTTATGGCGTGAAGGAGAGCATTTCGTTGTTTACTTGATTCCTTCTAAGTTCAAGGGCAATGCTCGGCGAGCTTTCGATATTACAATAGGAATAATAAACATTCTATTCTTTTTGGTGTTCTTTTTATATAGTCTTGAGCTTACAATTAGAGCTACAGACTGGACTCCCATATTTAGATTGCCTAAGCGTATCTTGTATTCATGCATGCCAGTTTCTGGCTTTATCATGTTGCTCTATTCAATAGCTTCCTTTATATCGTGTTTTAGAAAAGAATGTCCTCCACCGGAAAGACAAATAAGCGACTTTTAATTTAAAACCAAAAAGTTATAGTCAGGGGGTTGACTAGCCTCCTTGTTTATGGTATATAATTAAATAACCCTTAGTGAGGAGGTTTGCTTGTTGAGAAACTGCGTAACCAGCCTTAATGTTTGGTTTGTTTACTATTATTATTTTTACTTTACCTGGCCCGCCAAGGTGCGGGAAAGGCTGGTTGCGCTTTCCCGGAGGTAGGACCCTACCTCTAAGGGTGTGGTTTAAAAAGCCGCCACCTTTCCCGGTGGCGGCTTTTTTTATTACCTTGTTAGACTACCGTAGGAGGTGAATCTTAGATTGTCCATTAACTTGGGGGACCTAAAGGAAGCAAGTATTTGTGATATGGGCTTTATTCCCACGGTTAATACTAAATATTTAGGAATTTTGGGATTTCCCCTCTCTAAAAGTCTTTCTCCCAGGCTTCATAATGTGTGTTTTAGGAAGCTCGGTTTAGACTATCTTTATTTGCCCCTTGAGGTGAAAGATGAGGAAGCTCTTAGAAGGATAGTTGAAAATATGGGCTATTATAATTTCGTTGGCTTTAACGTTACTGTGCCTTGGAAGGAAAAGGTCATTCAATTTCTTGATGAACTTGATGAAAGCGCCTCCTTATGTGGAGCTGTTAATACGATAGCAGTAATCGATGGCAAGCGTGTTGGGTATAACACCGATGGTAAGGGCTTTATGATGTCTTTTCGGGAAGCCTTTGGAGAAGGTGTGGCTGGTAAGAAAGTTTTGATTTTAGGAGCGGGTGGTTCTGCTCGCTCTATTTCCGTTGAGATGCTTTTAAACGGTGCAGACCTTCTGTTGATAGTCAACAGGAGCATTGAAAAGGGAGAAAAGTTGGTAAAGGATTTAGAGAAGCTATTTCCAGGCAGAGCAAAATTCCTTCCTCTAAGCGACCTTAAGATGGGAAAAGGGAAGGAATTCGATGTAGTTGTGAATACGACAAGCGTTGGAATGTATGCCTCGGATAGAGATTCTCTGCTTTCAAAGGAGGATTTTAAGATGGGGCAACTTGTTTGCGACATAGTTTATGATCCTCCAGTTACTAAAATGCTTGAGTATGCTGAGAAAGCGGGGGCTAAAACGCTTTCTGGTAGAGGCATGCTGATTTATCAAGCAGCCTTGGCCTTCAAGATATGGATTGGGGTATATCCAGATACTCAATTGATGTTTAGGGTTTTTGATTCTCATTTTGAAAATCTTGAGAGAAATTAGGAGGTGGTCGTTTTGAGATTGGCGTGTAGGACTCCTTTGAATATAAAAGGGAAAATGCTCGGTGGGGATAAACCTTTAATTTGTGTTCCCCTTGTGGCTAAGGATAAGGAGGAGATTTTAAGATTGGCCCGTGACATTTCTGCTCATAGCCCCGACCTTATAGAGCTAAGAATAGACTACTGGGATTTTTTAGAGGATGTTTCAGAAACTATAGAGGTTATATCGATCTTAAGAAGAGAACTTCCCAGTCTTCCTTTTATTTTAACTTGTAGAGATCATAAAGAGGGAGGGGTAAAAGAAGTAGATTTGAGAGTAAAGGAAGAAATTTATATTAAAGCAATAGAAAATAGGCTTGTCGATCTTGTGGATATTGAGCTTTCCATGGGTGTTCATTTTATAGAGCGTATTAAGAGAAAGGCGAGGGAAAATGGTGTCTTCATAATCTTGTCTTATCATGATTTTAATAGACCGTTGTCTGAGGACGAGATTTTCGCGAAGATCTTTCAGGAAGTATATCATGGAGCTGACATCGCTAAAGTGGGATCTATGCCTCAGACCTACGATGATGTTTTAGCTTTACTTAACGCCACATTGAGAGCCAGAAAGATGTTTCCGGATATTCCTCTCATTACGGTGGCTATGGGGGAACTCGGGGTTTTCACCCGCCTGGTTGGTTTTGCTTGGGGTTCAGATTTAACTTTCGCAATGGTTTCTGAAGCTTCTGCTCCTGGACAGGTTTCTTTGCCCGTTCTCTCTGAGGTTTTCAAGGTGTTTAATTCTTTGGCTTTGTGGAAAGGAGGTGGAAGGGAAGTCGCACCGTCTCAGAGCATAGCAGCCTAAAAATTTTCGAGGGGAGGTTGTTTAGATGAGCAAGAAGCTATGTTATCTTTTGGTTTTTATAACCCTAGTAGGGATAGTTTCTTTAGGAAGCGGGGTTTCGCTTGCTGCTTATCCTGAAAGGGAAATTCAAGGGACCATTCAATGGGGAGCTGGCGGGGCAACCGATGTAATTTCAAGGGCTATAGCGCCTTTAGCGGAGGCTCATTTGGGGAAGAAGATCATACTCGTAAATAGGCCGGGTGCTACAGGCGTCATCGGTTTGACTTATGTTTATAATCAGCCTGCAGATGGATATAACCTTCTTTTTGGAGCCGAGAATCCATCAATGTACAAAGTTTTAGGGCTTTCTCAGATAGATTACGATGACTTTGAGCCCATAATTATTATAGGGGCTGTTCCTAACGTTACGGTTGTCAAAGCCGATTCTAAATACAAAACTTTTAAAGAGTTTTTGGAAGACGCCAAAGCAAATCCGGGCAAGATTAGAATTGCTGCAACAGGTGTCGGAGGAGCACCTTATGTGGTTTGTTCAATTATGAAGGTTGTTAGTGGGGTTGAATTTAACATGATAGAATTCCCGGGAGAAGGTCCTGGCCTTACGGCGCTTCTTGGTGGACATGTTGACGCTATGCCTTCAGGTATAGCTCCCGCTGCTGAGTTCTTAAGAGCGGGTATGCTTAGAGGACTTATGGTGTTCGACAGTAAAAGACTTCCCGCTTTCCCTGATATTCCTGCGATAACCGAGATATATCCCGAATATGAGAAGTACGTTCCCTACTATCCTTGGTATGGGGTATTTGTTAAAAAAGGAACTCCAAAGGAAATAGTTGATAAGCTTACGGATGCTTTTAAGAAGGCGTTTAATGATCCTAAGTTTCAGGAATTCTTGGCTAAGAGGGAGACAATTCCCTTGGGATTAACCGGAAAGGAAGCAAGGCTATTTTTGGATAAGCAAAGATCTATTGCTTCATGGCTTCTGTGGGAAGCAGGGGCTGCTAAGAAGTCACCAGAAGAGTTTGGTATACCTAAACCTTAGGTTTTATATTGTTACTTTATTGTAGGGGGTTGGATTAAATAACCAGCCCCCTTCTACAAGGGAGGGAGATACGATGGAGAAAGAACGATATCCTCTTTATGGAGAAATGGTATTTTCCGTCTTTTTCTTAGTGTTAGCTTTGTTTGCCTATTATGAAGCTTTGTATATGACTTCTGGAACATGGTATTCTCCCTCTGCCTTTCCGAAGTTAATATCCATTTTGATAGTATTGTTTTCATCCTATGAGCTTATTACTCTTCTCTTGAAGTCCCATATGTTAAGGAGAAGAGGAATGAACTTTGTCAATTTATTGAAAGGGATTATAGTCACTGCTGTAGATAAAAATGTGTTGTTTATGATGCTTATGATTCTGCTTTTTGTTTTTATGCTTCCTTTTTTGGGATTTGTGTTCACGGCAATGATATTTCTCTTTAATTGCATGTTCTTTTACTGTGAGAAAAAAGATTTAAGGACTTCAGTATTATATCTTTTGTATTCGACAGGGTTTGCAGGCTTTTCAGTGTTGGTGTTTGGTGAGATATTTAAGGTGATCCTTCCTTGAGAGAGATAATATAGTGCAATAGAAACATGAAAGGGAGAGCCGAGCTATGTTGGGAAACTGGGAGTACTTGTTGATGCCTTTTGTAAACCTTAAGCTTCTTTTTTTGACAGTCTTTGGGGCTTTTGCGGGTATGTGGGTAGGGGCGATTCCTGGACTGAGTGTTACTATGGCTACTTCTTTGTTGATTTCTTTTACCTTTTCTTGGGACTTGTATAGTGCTCTTGCTTTAATGTGTGGTGTATATATGGGTGGCGTTTATGGAGGGTCTCTTACAGCCATTCTTATAAACATTCCTGGGGCGCCGGCGGCAATAGCCACTTCTTTCGATGGTTACCCTCTTGCACAACGGGGAGAGGCGGGTAGAGCCATAGGCCTTGCCGCTACCACTTCCTTATTTGGTGGGTTGATTGGAGTGTTAATCCTTGTTCTTGCTGGTCCTATAGTATCTAAGTTCGCTTTAGGTTTTGGCCCTCGGGAATATTTTTTGTTGGGTATTATGGGGATACTTCTTATAACTGGCATGGGGCAGGGATCAATGATAAAGGGAATAATAGCTGGTCTTTTTGGTGTTCTGCTTAGCATGGTTGGTTTGGACCCAAGTACAGGAGAGCTTCGCTATACCTTTGGGACGGTTTACCTTATGCAGGGTATAAACTTTATTCCTGCAATGATAGGGCTTTTTGGTATTTCGGAAGCCTTGCTACAAGTGCGTGGAGGCCCATCTAAGGCGGTGAAACAGGTAGTTGATAAGATCGTTCCGGATCTTAAGATGGTGTTAAGGTATCTTCCTCTTACTATAAGGTCCTCTCTTATCGGCGTTTGGATAGGAGCTTTGCCGGGCACTGGTGGTGATGTGGCTGCTTTAGTGGCTTACGACAATGCAAAGAGGACGGTTAAGAACCCCTCACGGCCTTTTGGAGAAGGTGCCTATGAAGGCGTGATAGCTCCTGAATCTGCAAATAACGCTGCTATAGGTGGTGCTTTTATTCCTATGCTCACGCTTGGTATTCCTGGTGATGCTGTTACTGCAATAATAATAGGAGCTTTATTTATTCACGGTTTAAAGCCAGGCCCTCTTCTTATGATTGAAACTCCGCAGGTTTTTTGGGTGATCGTGGGTTGCTTAATAATATCTGCATTTGCGATGCTCCTTTTGGTGTTATCGACCTTAAGGTTTTTCCTTAAGTTAATAGAAATTCCAAGGAACGTTTTGATGCCAATGATTGTGATGCTTTCTGTCATTGGAACATATGCTATTCAAAATAGCATTGTGGACGTTTATTGGATGCTTGGCTTTGGAATATTGGGGTATTTTATGAGACTTTATGGATACGCTGTTGGTCCTATGGTCTTGGGAATTATTTTGGGGCCTATCATTGAAACTAACTTCCGTCGAGGTATGCAGCTTGCTGAAAATAATCCATTGGCTTTTATAGCAGATCTCTTTTCACATCCTATCAGTCTTGTGCTCTCTATTGCTATAATATATATGATAATCTCTCAAATGGGGTTGCTGAAAAGGATGAAAAAGAAAGGTGGGGTTGCATAGACCTATGCAGAAGGAAACGAGTAAGTCTGTAAGGCGCGCTTTTTCTATTCTTATGACTTTTTCGGCTGATTGTAGAAAGCAGAATCTTACCGAAATATCACAAAAGCTTGGTTTACCCTTGTCCACAACTTCACGCATAGTCTCCGTTTTGTGTGAGCTTGGCTTTCTCCAAAAGGACGACGATAGAAAGGTTTACAGGTTAGGGCCTGCTTTATATTACTTGAGCTCGATTGCACGGGAAGATCTGGAGGTTAGAAATGTCGCCCTTCCTTTTATGAGAAAGCTTAGAGATACCTATAAAGAGACGGTTAACCTTTATATTCTTGATGGCGATCATAGGGTATGTATAGAACAGGTTGAAAGCCCGTTGGGGCTAAGGCGAGCTGCCCGTATTGGAGATAGACTTCCCCTTTGGGCTGGGTCTTCTGGAAGGTGTTTTTTGGCTTACATGGAAAAGGAAGAGGTAGAGAGAATTTTAAGCATGATAAAACCTTTTTCGTCTAATACTATAACGGATAAGAACGAGATTTATAGAAGGTTGGAGAAAATACGCAGGGAAGGTTATGATATAAGCAACTCGGAGAGAGAAGAGGGAGTGGCCACGGTGGCCTCTCCCATCTTCGATTCTATGGGTAAGGTTGTCGCTTGCTTAGCTGTCGCTGGTCCCTCTTTCAGGGTTCTCCCCGTGGGAGAGAAACTTGCTAAGGCTGTGGTTGAAAGCGCAAGGGAAATTTCTCGACGCAT
>LGFB01000048.1 GCA_001508835.1 bacterium 42_11 | reverse complement strand
TGCTCCCCTAAACTTATTTTCCTTATAGACCAATCTTCTTTACCAACAGCGGCATCTATAAACACCACACATTTTGCTTCCTTAAGCTCCTCAGCAAGTTCCGGAGTAAGCTGGTGTAAAAGGTAAAACTTTAGATTCTTATAATCTTTAAATCTGCTTTTTAATCTGGCTCCTATCCATATACCAACTCCGTCATCTTTTCGAGAGTAATTTCCGTATCCTATTACAGCTAACAGGGATCCTTCACCAACTCTTTTACTTTCTTACCTTCAGCGTCGTAAATGATAACCTGGAGAGGCATCTTACCAATTGCATGGGTTGCACAGGATAAGCAAGGATCGTAGCACCTTATAGCTACCTCAAGCATGTTTAAGAATCCTTCCTTTATTTCCGGTCCCTTGATGTGCTCCTTAGCAACGAGCTCTACGGCCTTGTTCATAGCGTGATTGTTATGCACGGTAGCTACTACAAGGTTTGCTTTTACAACTTCGCCATTTTCATTAACCTTATAGTGGTGTATAAGTGTACCTCTTGGTGCTTCAAGTACTCCTATTCCTTCAGGGTTAAATTTTCTGCTAATGGCTTGAAGCTCCGTTCCCGTTATATCAGGATCCTCTAAAAGCTCTTTTAATCTCTCAGCCGAATGGAGGGCTTCTATCATCCTTGCATAGTGATAGAATAAAGAGCCTTCTGCCACTCTATCTCCAACCATTTCACGGAATAGCTTAAACTCTTCTTTTGCTAATGGAGTTGGAATATCATCACAGCAATTCAATCTTGCTAACGGCCCAACCCTATAGCTTCCCTCTGGATAGCCAAATTCCTTGTAAAACGGAAATTTCATATAGGACCAAGGCTCAACCCATTCTCCTATCTTCTGGAGGTAATCATCTTCGCTGAATTCGTCAACAATTCTTCCCTTATGATCACACAATCTTATCTTTCCATGATATAAGTCAAGATTGCCGTTGTCATCTACAAGTCCCATGTAGAAGGATGGAAACGAAGCGAAATTCCTAAACTTGTCTCCCCAATCTATGGCTAAATTTCTAATAAGTTTTACAGTATCTTTAAGGCTATCTATTACCCAGTCTATATCTTTTAACAGCGCATCTCTTTCTTGGACGGTAAGTCCCTTGTTAACTCCTCCTGGGATAGCAAAGCGAGGGTGAATTCTTTTTCCTGCAAGTGTTCTTATTACTTCCTGACCATACTTTCTGAGTTTGACTCCCCTTACGGCGAGGTCTGGATGCTTTTCTATAACTCCCACAACGTTTCTTATCTTGGGATCAGCATCCATACCCAAGAGAAGATCGGGACTTGCCAAATGGAAGAAATGCAGAGAATGGGATTGAACGAGCTGTCCCATATGCATGAGTTCTCTCAGCTTTTTTGCTGTAGGCGGGATTTCAACCCCAAGTATTTTGTCGGTAGCCTTAGCCGAAGCGAGATGGTGGCTTACTGGGCAAATTCCACAGGCTCTTTGGGTCATCACCGGCATTTCCCAAAAGACTCTTCCCTCGCAGAACTTTTCAAACCCCCTTATTTGGGTAACGTGAAAGTATGTCCTTTCTACTTCACCATTCTCATTAAGGTATATTGTAACCTTACCGTGACCTTCAACCCTGGTTACAGGGAATATTTCAAGTTTTTGTGCCATGAGCTAAACACCTCCTCATCATTCATACGACAGGAGCTCGGGTGGTAAAACGGGTATCCTACCTTCAAGGAGTTCTTTTAAAGCATATTCTATAGCTCTCGGGTCAGGAGGACAACCAGGTATATAAACGTCAACTTTAACAAATTGGTCGATACCTTTAACACTGGGGAAAAGCTTTGGAACATCTTCATGAGGTATAACTTTCTTCGGGTTAACTGTGCTTTCCGTTTCGATGTAAACTCTCTTTAAAACTTCATCTTTATCGAAGAAGTTCCTCATCGCAGGAATACCGCCAAAACAAGCACAGTCTCCTAAAGCTATCAGTATCTTGGAGTTTTCGCGTATCTTTCTGAGAACCTCAAGCTGTTCCTCATTCCCCACAGCTCCTTCTACTATACCCACATCAACAGGATGAAAATCTTTTATATCCGTTATTGGACTGGCGTCAAATTCTATTTTTGATAATAACTCTACGAGTTTTTCGTCCAAGTCCAGAAAAGACATGTGACAACCAGAACAGCACTCAAGCCAAGTAGTGGCAACCTTTACCTTAGCCAAGTTCATCTCCCCCTTACTTAAAGCTTACTAACGAGAGAACTAACATCAATGGTTCCCAATCCCATAGCATTGGCTAAGTCGGATAGGAACTCACGCGGGCTTTTAGCATTATCTTCCGCATTAAGTATGTTAGTGAATTTCCTGACTTCTCCGTTCAATAGTTTGTAAGTTCCTTCATTTTCAAGCCAGCTCTTTCCTGGGAGCACCACATCAGACAACTTCATCATCGCGTCTATATAAGCGCTGTGGAGAACCACAGTTTCGTAGCCTATTTCAGCTATCTCTGCAGGCGCATAGCTCGAATCTATATCTCCAAGGAAGAGGAATAATAGTTTCTTAGGTTTCCCGAGAGTATTCGAAGAAACAGGGGCTACGCCTAATTCCCAAGCAGCCAAGCTGTTTCCCGTTGGTGCCAACGCCATCACCTTAACGCTAAGCTCTTCTGCAAGTCTTAACCACGGTTCTATAGCCTCTTTGTTCCTCAAAAGCCCCGCTCCTTCAAGGACTATTACAGGATTAGAGGCTGCAGATATTTTCTCTTTATACTCAACGGCAACTGAGCCTTCGCTTCCTTCTGCTATCCTCTTCACTTCTTTAGCCCATCTTTCTATCTTGCTTTCCATGGATGAAATTACCATAAGTTCCGCACCTTTATTTCTAACAGCTCTCCTTATGTAGGAGCCAACGACTCCGTGTTCTTTAATTATATCTCCACCAACGAGAAGAATTAAGTCAGCGTTAAGCAGATCTTCGTAGGTAGCCTTACTTCCACTGAAAGAAGACAGGTTCCTGTATACATCTCCGTCGAAGGTATCTATGTCTTCCACTCCCAGTTTGGAAGCAAACCCTTTGATATAAGCAAGATCTTCTGCTGGCAAGAAAGAAGAAGCTCTAAAGGCAATTTGGTCCGGCGAGTTAGCCTTTAAAAGCTGGACAACCTTATTCACCGCTTCTCCATATGTAGCTTCTACAAATCTTCCCTTTGCATCTCTAATCAGAGGAATAGAAATTCTATTCCTTGATTCCATAATGGGCCCGTATCTTCCTTTCTCGCAAAGTTGACCACCATCTAAGGTTCTCTTAGCCAGGCCGGCACCCTCTATTTCAACAATATTGTTATATCTTACATAGTTTGTGGTTTCACAACCTACACCACATATGGGACAGAAGGTTTCCACCTTTTCACAAAGACTCTTCTTACCTTTATATCCACCAAACTTGCTAAAGATGGCACCTGCAGGGCAAACTTGCATGCACGCTCCACAAGAAATACAGCTCGATTCTCCCTTATTCAAGCCAGTATCCGCTGCTATTAGAGTTTTGGACCCCCTGAAGCTAAAATCGAGCGTCGAGTTAGCCACGATTTCCGAGCAAACTCTTACACATCTACCACAAAGAATACAACGATTGTGGTCCGTAACCATGACAGGAGAGCTTGTATCCACAGGATACTTATCTACGTATACAGGAAACGGGAAGTGCTCTATTTGAACTTCATACGCTCTCTTTTGAAGCTCACAGTCTGTCTCTTCATATCTACCGCTCTTTTCGCAGAACATACAGAAGTGATTTCTTTCCGTCATAATTAAATTCATCACAAACTTACGGGCTTCCTTAACTCTATCGGTGTTTACAAACACTTCCATGCCGTCAGCTACAGGAGTGGTACAACTTGTTAGAAGTCTGGGAGAACCCTTAACCTCGACAACACAAAGTCTACAACCTCCATGGGGAGATAACCCATCGTGATAACAAAGGGTGGGAACTTCGTAACCCGCTTTTCTCACAGCCTCAAGAATCGTCATACCCTCAGTTGCAGTAAATTCCCTTCCGTCTATTTTTATCTTCACTTCTCTCACAGTAAAAAACACCTCCTAAACCATTAATTCATCTTTGAAGAAACGAATCGCACTTGATACAGGAAGGATAAGTGACTGGCCTAAAGCACAGAGTGCCGTATCAGCCATCTTATCCGAGATTTCTATCATTTCTTTTAAATCATTTTCTGTAGCTTTACTTTCAAGGATTTTTTCCATTTTCTCATATAGCTTGCTCACTCCTACTCTACAAGGAACACATTTTCCACAACTTTCATGTTTAAAGAAGAATATGACGTTTTTAAGCATATCGGCCATGGAAGTGGTTTCATCAAAAACGAGAATCGCTCCTGAGCCCAATACACCACCATATTCCCTTAATCCCTCATAGGAAAGGGGAATATCGAGGGCTTCCTCGCCTAAGAAAGCTCCAGCAGCTCCACCTATCAGCGCAGCTTTAAACGCATGGTTATTTCTGATCCCCTTAGCGAACTCAAAAATCACCTCTCTTAATGTAGTTCCCATCTCAACTTCTATAAGACCGGGTTCGTTAACGTGTCCAAGAATAGTATAAACCTTTGTTCCCGGAGATTCCTTGGTTCCCATAGTCCTAAACCAATCAGCTCCGTTTAAAATTATAGAGGGCACATTAGCAAGCGTTTCTACATTATTGACCACAGTGGGATATCCCCACAATCCTTTTATACCTGGATAGTAAGGAGGTTTTGGACGCGGGTTACCTCTTTTTCCCTCTATGGATTCGATAAGCGCTGTTTCCTCTCCACAAACATATGCCCCTGCACCTTTCTTAATTTCTATGTGGAAAGAAAAACCTGTTTCCAAGATATTGTCGCCTAACAACCCCATTTTATAAGCATCTTCTATCGCCTTGCTTAGCCTCCTTATAGAAAGGTCATATTCTCCTCTTACGTAGATATATCCCTTGTCAGCTCCAACTGCATATCCTGCTATGGCCATCCCTTCTATGATCCTGTGAGGATCACCCTCAAGTATGAGTCTATCCTTAAAGGTTCCCGGTTCACCTTCATCTGCATTACAAACTATGAATTTACGAGGAGCCTTTGCCTCAGCGGTAAATCTCCATTTTCTTCCCGTTGGGAAGCCAGCTCCTCCTCTGCCTCTTAGACCAGATTTTTCTACTTCGCTTATAACCCACTCTGAAGGAGATTCTAGAGCCTTGGCGAGAGCTTCGTACCCACCTGTAGCTATATATTCTTCTATACTGTCGGGATTTATAACGCCAGCATTTTGAAGAACCACTCTTTTTTGTTTTGCAAGCTTTTTAGGAGCTTCTAACCTCTCAAGGATTTCGGCTATTTGAGGTTCAAGCATCAATCTTTTTACAAGCCTTCCCTTAAGAAGATGTTCTTCAACTATTTGTGGGACATCTTCCGGTTTCACATTTACATAGTAAACTCCCTCAGGATAAACGAGAAGAACCACTCCTCTCCCTGTTATTCCCAAACTGCCAGTTTCGAGAACTTTAACCTCTTCCTCGAGTCCCTGCTTTTTTATCTCTTCTTCCAGTCTTTTTTGGACCTCCCTTGCACCAGCCAGGAGGGACCCCGCATCTATTCCCACCAAAACATGGGCCCTTTCCATCCTCATGGCCTATCCCCCTCTCCTGTATTGGTCTATGATTTCCTTTATTTTATCGGCAGTTAGATTACCATAGGCCACTTCGTCTATCATCATGGCTGGTGCTACACCGCATATTCCAAGACAGCTTGATATTTCTAATGTAAACAAACCATCCTTTGTAGTATCGCCAACATCAACACCAAGTTCTCTTTTAAGAGCTTCTAAAACAGTTTCTCCTCCGAGAAGATGGCACGCGGTTGAAGTACATACTCTGATTATGTGCTTTCCTCTTGGTTTAACGGAAAACATGGTATAAAAGGTCGCCGTTCCATAAACTTCTGCTGGCGTTATTCCGACATATTTTGCAACTGCCTCGATATCCTCTTTAGATAAGCTATTGGTGGGTGAAGCTTCTTGGATAGCGTGTAGAATGTCTAACAAATTTTCCCGCCTGGGCTCAAACCTACCAAGAACCTCCTTCAGCATAAGGCATCATCACCTCTCGATAAAAAATTACTCCACTATAATAGCATTTACAGGACATGCCTTCTTACACTCTCCGCACTTTATGCATATTTCCGGATTTATAACATGCGGCTTTCTAATTTCCCCCGTAATGGCCTTGACAGGACAAACCTTAGCACACCTACCACAACCTATACATTTTTCAGCCAAAATACGGTATCTAATCAAAGCTACACATACTTTAGCTGGGCACTTCTTATCTATAACGTGAGCTTCATATTCGTCCTTAAAATATCGCACTGTGCTCAAGACAGGGTTAGGAGCGGTTTGTCCTAATCCGCAAAGGGCTGTTTGCTGAATCCACTTTCCAAGCCTCTCTAACTCTTGAATGTCCTCCATTCTGCCAGCGCCTTGAGTTATCCTTTCAAGTATTTCAAGCATTCTCTTAGTTCCCACCCTGCATGGAATACACTTACCGCAAGATTCAAGTTGACAAAATTCTAAGAAATACCTGGCAAGTTCAACCATGCAGGTATTTTCGTCGAGGACTATCAAACCACCAGACCCGATAATAGCACCTGCTTCTTTCACAGACTCATAGGTCAAAGGTAAATCCAGATGCTCCCTTGTAAGACATCCACCAGATGGTCCACCTATTTGGGCTGCTTTAAATTTACCATCGTCGATTATTCCTCCCCCTATATCAAAAACGATTTCACGAAGGGTTATTCCCATTGGAACCTCTATCAGACCTGTATTTTTGACTTTACCGGAAAGGGCAAAAACTTTAGTTCCCGTGGATTGCTCCGTTCCAAAACTTCTGAACCAATCGGCTCCCTTAAGTATTATGTGTCTAATATTGGCGTAGGTTTCTACATTGTTTATCAATGTAGGCTTACCCCAAAGTCCATGAGTTGCAGGGAAGGGAGGCTTAGAACGTGGCATTCCTCTTCTACCTTCTATGGAAGCAAGTAAAGCAGTTTCCTCTCCACAAACGAAAGCTCCTGCTCCTATTCTCAGTTCAACATCAAATGAAAAGTCAGTATCAAGAATATTTTTTCCAAGGAAACCATATTTCTTGGCCTGCTCAATGGCATTCTGAAGTCTCTTTATCGCTAAAGGGTATTCAGCTCTAACATAGATGTAACCCTGTTCTGCACCTACAGCATAGGCGGCTATTAGCATTCCCTCTAAGACAGCGTGTGGATCACCTTCTAATACCGCTCTATCCATGAAAGCACCAGGATCCCCTTCGTCACCATTACATACAACATATTTAGGACTCCCCTTTGCCGCTCTCACGAACTTCCATTTAAGTCCCGTTGGGAAGCCAGCTCCTCCTCTGCCTCTTAGACCAGATTTTTCTATTATAGATATGACTTCCTCGGGAGACATCCCTTCAAGAACCTTAGCCAAAGCTTCATAACCATCTGCCGCTATATATTCTTCTATATTCTCCGGGTCTATAACACCACAATTTGCAAGGACTATCTTCTCTTGTTTAGCGAAGAAAGGAATCTCTCTGGCAGCAATCTCTTCCAGCTTAACCCCTTCTTTGGCTAAAAGTCTTCTAACCACCCTTCCTTTAAGAAGATGTTCTTCAACTATTAAATCAACATCATCTAAACTAACCTTTTGATAAAGGGCTCCTTCCGGATATACCATAATGAGTGGGCCTTTTTCACATGGCCCCATACAACCTGTACCTATAACTTTGACCTCTACATCAATACCTTTTTCCTTTATCTCTTTCTCTAACTTCTCCTTTATAAGCTCACTGCCTGCAGATACGCAACCAGCTCCCATGCATACCAAAACATGAGCTCTTTTGACCAATGTAATCACTCCTTTACGCTAAATCTTTTTGGTTGTTAAACTACATACTCTGACAATATCCTCCCATTTATGACATGTTCAACTACTATCCTTCTGGCCACATCAGGGGTCACCCTACCATAGGTCACGGAAGCCTCAGGAGTAACAACCTCTACAAGGGGTTCAGCGGAAGCCAAACCCTTTTCGCCGGTTTGCAAGACAACCACATCTTTCAATCCCCTTTTGGAAACTTCATCTAGTAAGGCTTTTAAAACTTCTCTAGCTCCTGCAGCTATTCCCGAAGTTCCCATGCTGACAATTATTTTCACGCGAGGTTCAACGCCTTCTCTTAATTTGAGTTCCTCTCTCACTTTTTCCCTTAATTTTCTAAGTTCCTCTATTTTCATTTATATACCCCCCTTCAATATATCTTCTATCTCGCTTTCAATGTTATCCTTTATAAACCTTATAACCTCGGGGTGAAGATATCCTTCTTGTCCCACTATTTCCTTAATTTGTCTGGTATCGACTTCCACCCTCTTATCATCTGTTTGTATTTCTATCAGAAAATC
>LGFB01000047.1 GCA_001508835.1 bacterium 42_11 | reverse complement strand
CCAGATATTATAGAGAGGAAGCTTTCAGATGTGGAGCTTGCCGAGCGTGCCAAGAGCGCTAATATGGCAGGAATACTTATAAAAAATCACTTCGAGTCCACCGTTTCAAGGGCAATTATAGCTCAAAAGGTAGTCGGTGGAATAAAGGTATATGGGGGTATAGTCTTGAACAGGAGCGTTGGGGGATTAAATCCTAATGCCGTGGAAGTTGCTTTGAATCTGGGAGGCAAGGAGGTTTGGATGCCAACGGTGGATGCCCTAAACCATCGTCAAAAAACTGGTAGCCCTCTTGAGGGCGCTATCTCTATACTGAAGGATGATGGTTCTTTGAAGGAGGAGGTTTACCATATATTGGACCTTATAGCCCAGAAAAATGTAATATTGGGAACAGGGCATCTTTCTCTTAAAGAGATAGCTGTCTTAATAGAAGAGGCTTTTAGAAGAGGCGTTCAAAAAGTTCTCGTTACTCACCCTGAGTTATGGATAACGAAGATGCCCATTGACTTGCAGTTAGAGCTTTCTAAAAGGGGGGTTTTCTTTGAAAGGTGCTTTTATGCAATTTTGAGTGAAGACCCCTTAAGGCACGTTTCCATAGAGGAAGCTGTTAGCGCTATCAAGATGGTGGGAGTTAGGACCACAGTTATAGCTTCCGATTTAGGGCAAGCTTTTAATCCTGACCCCGTGGAAGGTTTCAAGAGCTACGTATCTATATTGAATAAAACTGGTATAATTGATAAAGAAATAGAGATTATGGCTTGTTCTAATCCAAAGGAGTTGTTGGAGTAATGCCAATTTTTAAACCAAAGAGAATTTATGAGGAAGTTGCGGAGGAAATAAGGGATTGGATTTTAAAAGGACAACTTAAGCCCGGAGAAAAGCTTCCTTCGGAAGAAGAGCTTTTACGCATATTTGGCGTGAGCAGGGCTTCTTTAAGGGAAGCTTTCAGGCTTTTGGAATCTATGGGGCTTGTAGAGACAATTTTAGGACGGGGGCGTTTTGTTCGGCCTCTTCCTGAGATAGATGTGGGTAGCCCGAAGGTTTTTTATGAGGCTCTTATGGCGAGAGAGCTTCTTGAGCCAACTATAACGAGATATGCGGCAAAATGTGCAAGTTTGGAAGATATAGAGCGAATTAAGAGGGTAGTGGAAGACATGGATAGAAAAGAAGTTTCGATTGATGAGCTTCTTAGGTATGATCAAGAATTTCACCTGGAGGTTGCAAAGGCGACCCATAATTTTTTATTGATTAACATTACCATGGATTATCTTAATATTATTAGGAGTTTAGGGGAGAACACTTTAAGAGTTCCTGGAAGAAAGGAAAAATCTGTTAGGGAACATAAGAAGATATTTGAAGCTATCGTTTCTAAAAATGAGGAGATGGCCTTTAAAGCAGACCTGGAGCATGTGAGAAACGTCAGGGAGATGATAGAGAGGCTTTATGGGAAAGGGGAATGAAGGGAAAAGTTTACCTGTCGAGCTTGAGATAGGATTTTTGAAGCTGGACGAGGAAGGGAAAATCCTTTATTTAGATGAAGGTGCTTCTTCACTTTTGGGGATTAGTCCGGGGGAAGTAGCGAGTAAAACCTTCTTATGGGAGTTTTTCCGCCCCTTTAAGAGCAAAGCTAATGGTGAAGAGATTTTTAAGGAGTTCGTTAAAAACCTAAGTACGAAGGGGAGGATTTATTCTTCTAATGTTTATTTAGCCCCCAAGGATAGAGCTCCATTTTACGCCGTTTTAAGAGGGAAGGCCGTTTCTGAAGGAGATAAGAGAATTATTTATGTAAGCTTGATTAAACTTCCTATAGAAAGGGAAATTTATCTGAACATCTTTGAAGATGTTCCTATTGCCTTTTTCAGGATAGATTTAAACAACAGGTTTGAGTTTATCGATGATGAGGGGGCAAGAAGGATTCTTGGCTATAAGGCTGAAGAGCTTATAGGTAAGAGGGTTCACGAAATTCACTTCGATGAGGTTTCGGCTGAAAACCTCTTTACAGAAATAACAAGGGCTCTTTCGGAAAGAGATCGCATTAGAGTTAGACAGGTTTTGTTAAAAGGGGCTGATGGTAGCCCTGTATGGGTAACCTCGGTTATAAGGGGAATTTATGATGAAAAGGGGAATCTCTTGGGAAGAGAGGGAGTAATGATAAAGTCGAGCTTTTTAGATACTTTGGCAAGAAACTTGAATGATAAAGATAGCTTTATAAGCATGCTTGGACATGATGTGAGGGCTTTGACTGGTAGTGCTATCTCTTTTCTCGATCTATTGTTGGAAACGGACTTGGATGACCTTCAAAGAAAGCTCGTTGATAGAGCTTATGCGAGTATTTATGGGGTTAAAAGACTTCTTGAAAATTACATTTATTCTTACAGGATTAGAACCGGTAAGGTCGAAGTTTTAAACCTACCCTTTGATATTAATGATACCATTGATTACCTTAAAACCGTGGTAATGCCATACATTAAGGAAGGGGTAGAATTTAGGGTAAACGTTCCAGATTTCCCATTCTTGCTTATGGGAGATGCTCCTAAGTTAGAGCAGATCTTGCTGAACCTTCTTATGAACGCTGCCAAGGTTACGGAGAGAGGATTTATAGAGCTTTCTGTTGAGAAGCTCAAGGAGGATGATATAACGGAGCTTCTGTTTACTAGCAGAGATACGGGGCCTGGTATTCCGGATGAGATAAGGAGTGTAATATTCTCTCCGTTTAAACGTTCTTCCCTTTCTCGTGGTGGACTTGGTTTGGGACTTTACATATCGAAGACCTTGGCTAAGCTTATGAAGGGCGACCTCTGGCTTGGAGAGAGCGAGAGAGGAACGGTTTTCTATCTTAGGCTTCCCTTTAAGAAGGGAGAGAGTAAGGAAGAGGTTTCCTTTTTAGATAGCGATGTCTAAGTCGAAGAGAGTTTTTGTTTTCCTCGTTATTTTCTTTTTTGCCATTATTTTTGCTCATGCTACCGCTTTTTCCTTTTCCAAAGCTAAGTATGTTTTTTTCTTTATAGGAGATGGCATGGGCTTTTCACAGGTAGATCTTGCAAGGTCTTTTTATGGCGAGCTTGTCTTCCTCAAGTTCGATTTCAAAGGAAGGGTTATTACTACCTCCTTTGATGGAGGAATCCCTGATTCGGCTTCTTCCGCAACCGCCTTGGCTACAGGTCAAAAGACTTTAAACCGTGTTATAGGGATGGATTACACGAGAAGGAAGAAGTTAAAGAGTATGGCTTACCTTGCTAAGTCTAAAGGCATGAAGGTTGGTATAGTAACCGATGTCTCCTTGGATGATGCTACCCCAGCGGCCTTCTATTCTTGTCAGCCCAGCAGGTTTAACTATTATTATATTGCTTTGGATTTGGTCAATAGCGGTTTCGATTATCTCGTTGGGAACGATCTTATTGGAAATAGTAAAAAATACAGGAATGAAAGACCAAACATAATAGAGCTTGCGAGGGGGAAAGGGTGCAGAGTTGTAAGAAGCATGAAAGAGCTTTATAGCTTTAAAGGAAAGAGAGCGTTGATTTTGTTTGGAACGAAAGAGTTTTCTTCTAAAAACGACGTGACTTTGGCTACCTTTGTAAAAGGGGGGATAGATTTTCTTTACAACGACCGTGGTTTTCTTATGATCATAGAGGAGGGGAAAATTGATTGGGCTTGCCATGCAAACGATGTTAAGAATGCTATTGAGGGAATAAAAGCCTTGGACGAAGCAGTTAGTGTGGCCTTTTCTTTTTATAAGCAGCATCCGGAAGAGACTTTAATAGTGGTTACTGCAGACCATGAAACTGGTGGACTATATTTGGATTCGTCTTACAAGATTAAATGGGGAACTAAAGGGCATACGAAAGCCCCTGTCCCCATTTTTGCTCACGGGACAGGGGCCTTTCTTTTTAAGGGCGTTTTAGATAATACGGACGTAGCTAAAAATATTATGAGGGTTGCTGGATTAGCTTTTTGATACCATCTCTTATTTTGAGCTCATCTTCCCCTTTTGGTTTCCCGTTAATCTCTATAGCGTCGATAAGATTGAACTTTGAATCTTTTAGTAGCTTTTGGATCTCTCTCTTTAAGGCGCCTGCCCAGCCGAAACTACCCAAAGCCAAAACTGGTTTTTCATAATCCGCTTTGTCCAAAATTTCATAAATCAGCTGTTTAGCCAAAGGATGTAGGCTTGCTTCGTAAGTGGAAAAGCCGAACAGGATGGCTTCGCTATCTGGAATTTCGCCCAATAATTCGCTTACCGGTGGAGCAAACTTATCGGTGAAGCTATATACCACAGGGTTAACCCCGTTTTTCTTTAATTCGTCCAACGCTATTGTTATGCCCTTTTCTACGAAACCATACATTGAGTCATATATTACAAGAATCTTACCCTTTTGGGGTTCTCCCTTTGCCACTCTTGCATAATGCTCAAGAAGCTTCATGGGTTCTTTAAGCCAGGTTAAACCGTGTCCTGGTAGAATTGCCTTGAGGTTATTTAGTACTCCGAGTTTTTCAAGCTTTTCAAAGTTTTCAAGTATGTATTTCTTGTAGTGTCCTATCACGGTAACGATATATTTCGTTACATATTTAAGATAATGTTCTATATTGGTTTCCTCACTTTCATCCAAGCCATTTGGTATGGAGTATCCCCCTCCTACATCGCATCCCAAGATGATGCCTTCCTCTGGAAGATATGTTATCATGGTGTCTGGCCAATGTAGCCATGGAACGTGAATGAATTTCATCCTTATATTACCTATAGTCAACTCCTCTCCATCTTCTGCGACTTTTATGTTTTCCTTCATTTCGAAGAAGGCATCTAATAGCTTTTTGGCAATGGGGGAGCATATTATCTGAGCCTTTTTCCCGTTGGCTTCTAATAAGGCTGGTAAAGCTCCGCTATGGTCTGGTTCCATGTGATGAACTACTATATGTGTTATTTCAGTTGGCTTTACTATTTTCTCCACCGTTTCTAAAAACTCTTTAGAATAGTTATCTTTCCACGCATCAAAGAGAATAACCCCTTCTGTTGTTTTAAGTATATAGGCGTTGTAAGTTATTCCTTCAGGAATTTCCCAAATTGCCTCGAAGAACTTTATTTCGTCATCGTCGATCCTCAACAAGTATATTTCTGGGGTTTCAAACAACTTTTTGGTCCAGATTTGAGGCATCCTTTCATCCCTCCTCGTTTGCAATCCGTTTCTTTTTAAAATTGTATCAGAAGGATAGTTAACTAACAACCCTTTTCTTTTATTTGTGGTATAATGTATAAGAAATATAGCCTTCGTCTAAGCTCACCGTAGACCCCGGCGATGGGCTTGGGTGGGGGAATATTAATAAGTAAGGGGGGATTTTAAAAATGTCCTTAACGAAAGAGGAAAAGGAAGCGATTATAAGAGAATTTAGAATTCACGAGTCCGATACGGGATCTCCTGAGGTTCAAATTGCTATCTTGACGGAGAGGATTAACAAGCTGACGGAACATTTAAAACAGCATCCTAAGGATTTTCATTCAAGAAGAGGTCTATTTAAGATGGTAGGAAAAAGACGCAGGCTACTTAACTATCTTAGGGAAAAAGATGCACGCAGGTATTTTGAACTTATCAGGCGGCTCGGCCTTAGGAGGTAATTAGGGTATGGTAGAGGTTGTAGGAGGAGATATAGGGGGTCGAGAACTCTCCTTTGAAGTTGGTAGAGTTGCTTGGCAAGCTAACGGAGCTACGCTTGTTAAATATGGTGGAACGGTAGTCTTGGTTACAGCTGTTATGTCTGATGAGGTTAGGGAAGGAATCGATTTTTTACCGCTCCTTGTAGATTATGAGGAGCGGTTTTATGCTGCTGGGAAGATTCCTGGAGGCTTCTTTAAAAGGGAAGGAAAGCCCAGTGAAAAGGCCATACTGAGCGCTAGGCTTGTGGACCGCTCTATAAGGCCTCTCTTTCCCAAAGGGTTTCGTAACGATGTTCATGTGGTGGTAACGGTATTATCTTACGATCAACTTAATCAGCCTGAGCTTCTTGCTATAAATGGAGCTTCTCTTGCATTGGGCATTTCTGAAATACCTTTTGATGGACCTGTGGCTGCTGTAAGGGTGGGGTATATCGATGGCGAGTTTGTGATTAACCCTACTGAACTGGAGCTGGAGACTAGCGAGTTAGACCTCGTTGTGGCTGGCACTAAAGAGGCCATAGTTATGGTAGAATCTGGATCTCGCGAGCTTCCCGAAAAGGTCATCATTAACGCTATGGAGTTTGCTCATGAGCATATTAAAAAGATTGTGGAAATTCAGGAAAGCATGATAGAAAAGGTTGGGAAGGAGAAGGTCAAAATTGAGCTCTCCCCGAGAAATGAGGAATTGGCTCGGAGGATAAGGGAGAGATGGGCTAACCCTATAAGGGAAGCTTTAAATGCAATGGCTAAGGCTGAAAGAAATGCCGCTATTGCGAAGATTCAAGAGGAAGCCTTCAAAGAGCTCGGGGAGGAATTTTTGGGGTATGAGTTGCAGATAAAGGAAGAGCTTGATAGCCTTCTTCACGAGATCGTGAGGAAGATGATAGTTGAAGAGGGTAGAAGGGCTGATGGCAGAGGTTGGAAGGATATCAGACCTATAACCTGCGAAGTTGGTATATTACCAAGAACCCATGGTTCTGCTCTCTTCACAAGAGGAGAAACACAGGCGCTTGTAATAACTACTATAGGTGTCGTTGGAGATGAACAGATAATCGATGGGCTTGGAGAGGAAGAGGCAAAAAGATTTATGCTTCACTATAATTTTCCTCCCTATAGCGTGGGTGAAGTAAGGCCCTTAAGAGGACCGGGTAGAAGAGAGATAGGACATGGGGCGTTGGCAGAAAGGGCCCTTAAGGCTGTTATTCCTTCCGAAGACGAATTCCCATATATAATAAGGGTTGTTTCAGAAATTCTCTCTTCTAACGGTTCTACTTCGATGGCAACGGTGTGCGGAGGCACTCTTTCTTTAATGGATGCGGGTGTTCCAATTAAAGCTCCTGTTGCGGGTATAGCTATGGGGCTTATCAAGGAAGATGATAAAGTGGTGATACTGAGCGATATCCTTGGCTTGGAAGATCATCATGGTGATATGGACTTTAAAGTAGCTGGAACAGAGAAGGGGATAACCGCACTTCAGATGGATTTGAAGATAAAGGGTATTACCTTTGATACTTTAGAACAAGCGTTGGAACAGGCGAAAGAAGGTAGGCTCTTCATTCTTGATAAGATGAGGGAGGCTATATCAGAGCCGAGGCCTACCCTTTCTCCTTATGCACCGAGAATAATGGTGGCAGAAGTTGACCCCGATAGAATTCATGAGGTTATAGGCCCTGGTGGAAAGATAATAAGGGACATTATAAGGAAAACGGGGGCTAAAATAGACATAGAAGAAGATGGAAAAGTTTACATCTCTTCACCCACGGAAGAGAGCGGATTAAAGGCTTTGGAGATGATAAAGAATATAGCAAGAGAGGTTAAAGAAGGTGACATCTTTAAGGGAAAGGTTACAAGAGTGACCAAATTTGGCGCTTTTGTTGAGTTGTGGCCTGGGAAAATTGGACTTGTCCATATTTCGGAGCTTTCGGATAAGAGAATAAAAAGCGTTGAGGAAGTAGTCAAAGTTGGAGATGAAATTGAGGTAATGGTTATAGGAATAGATAGCCTTGGCCGTATAGCTTTAAGTAGGAGAAAAGTTCTTGAGGCAAAGGGAGAAGTGGATAAGGTTTCTGAAAAGCCATCTTTTCAGAAGAGTAATACGAGAAAACATCAGGAGTTTAGGAGGAAATAAACTTTGAAGGAAAAGAAAGTTATTTTAAAGGTGAAGAGGGAGAGGGAAGACATCCCTCTCCCTTTGTATGCTACCCCTGGCTCTTCAGGTTTGGACCTCAGGGCTTCTGAAGATGTTTTAATTCCTCCTGGAGAGTGGAAAGCCGTTGCCACGGGTATAAGAATTTCTCTACCTTCGGGGTATGAAGCTCAGATCAGGCCAAGAAGCGGTCTTGCCTTAAAACATGGAGTTACAGTGCTTAACTCACCCGGCACCGTGGATTCAGATTATAGGGGGGAAGTCAAGGTTATTCTTATAAACCATGGTAAAGAACCTTTTCTGGTGAGGAAGGGAGATAGGATCGCTCAAATGGTTATAGCGAAGGTAGAGCATGTGGAAGTAATGGATGTAGAAGTTCTTGATGAAACTGAGAGGGGAGAAGGAGGCTTTGGACATACCGGGATAAAATGAGCCAGAGGCTTTTAGTTATACCTTTGGGTGGACTTGGGGAAATAGGCAAAAATATGTTGCTACTTCAATATGGGGAAAGCATACTTGTAATAGATGCAGGATTAGCATTTCCTGATGAAGATATGCCAGGTGTAGATCTTGTTATACCTGATATAAGTTATCTCATAGAAAATAAAGATAAGGTTTTGGGAATAGTGCTTACCCACGGTCATGAGGACCATGTGGGGGGACTTCCTTACATTTTAAAGGAGCTCGACGTTCCTGTTTTTGGAA
>LGFB01000046.1 GCA_001508835.1 bacterium 42_11 | reverse complement strand
CCCACAGTAGCAACCAGCTTCACAGGTGGTTCTTTCATTAGAAAACTCCTTTCCAAGCTTTTCAAGAACTTAAATCCATCTCTTTCAAAAAGGGCATCCAACAACTCAAAGGGAGAAACTTCTATTATAGTGGAAGACGCTTCTACCACATCCTCTTTCGTTATTTCCCTTTTATCCCCGATATAAAGAATAAGCTTCTCTATCTCAGATTCCAAAATTTCAAGGTCTTCCGAAAACCTTTCAGCTAAAATAAGGACCGCGTCCTTACTTATCCTTTTCCCACGATTTCTAACCTCTTCTTCTATCCATCTGTGAAGATTTCTCCCACCCGGTTTTTTCAACTCCGCGTAAAGCTTCTTCTGGAATAACAGCTTAAACACGGCACCTGAAGAAGGAAGAGATTCCCCAACCAATAGAAAGAAAACATTCGGATTAGGATAGGACAGATATTTTAAAAACAGCTCCTCTCCTTCCTTTTCTATCTCTTCGGCATTTCTAACCACTATCAGCCTCCTTGGAGAAAAAAGTGAGACAGCCCTTCCCTCTTCATAGAGTTTAGACCAAGAGGCTTCTTTCCCATCCCAAAAGGATATATCTTCTACCCCCTGGGCATTTTTTTCTATCCATTTCTGAACAAGCGCTTCATCCTTGCAAATCAAGAAAAATACCGGCTTAAGCTTTGTCATCGGTCACTATACTAACAAGTCTACCAGGCACTAAAAGTACTTTTTCAATTTTCTTGTCACTTATTCTCTTTTTAACCACATCACTCTCAAGAACAAGCCTTTTAATTTCTTCCTCTGACAAGCCTGCAGGAACCCTTACGCTTCCTCTCACCTTTCCATTTATTTGAATCACTATGTTGACCTCTTCCTCCTGAAGAGCTTCCTCCTCTGGAGATAGCCACGGATGATAAGCCAAGGAGTTCGGATGACCAAGCCTCTGCCAAAGCTCCTCACATATATGAGGAGTAAAAGGATAAAGCATCACTATTAAAGCTTCGACCCCCTCTTTAAACACCCTTAAGTCTTCCTCACCTTTAACTTCAAAGTCGCAAAGCTCATTAGAGAGCTCCATTAAAGCACTTATCGCAGTATTAAAGTGAAATCTATCTTTTATATCTTCAGTAACTTTTTGAATCGTCTTGTGTATCTTCCTCTTGAGATCCCTCGTTCTCTTATCTTGAATCTTAGAAATGGGGAGGTAATCATTAGATAAACGCTTGAGTTCATCAACTCTCTCAGTAACGAGTTTCCAAACCCTGTTTAAGAACCTGTGACAACCCTCTACTCCTCTATCGCTCCATTCGAGGTCTTTTTCAGGGGGAGAAGCGAAAAGTATGAAAAGTCTTGCTGTATCAGCACCAAACTTTTTCATTATCTCATCAGGATCAACCACATTACCAAGGGACTTGGACATCTTAGCACCATCTTTAATAACCATTCCCTGAGTCAAAAGGTTTTTAAAAGGCTCTCTGAACTTCACTAATCCTTGATCAGCGAGGAACTTTGTGAAGAACCTTGAATAAAGAAGATGGAGTATAGCATGCTCCACTCCCCCAATGTATTGATCCACGGGCATCCAGTAATCCACATCCTCTTGCTCAAAGGGAGCTTTATCGGTCCAAGGGCTCGTAAACCTCAAATAATACCACGAAGAACAGATAAATGTATCCATCGTGTCGGTTTCCCGCTTTGCAGCGCCACCACATTTAGGACACTTAGTATTTACAAAATCCTCATGATAAGGAAGCGGGGTTGCTCCGCCTTCAAGAACGTTTACATCAAGGGGAAGAAGCACGGGAAGCTCCTCTTCTGGAACGGGAACTGTACCACAGCTTTCACAATACACTACTGGAATAGGAGCACCCCAATATCTCTGTCTCGATATAAGCCAGTCTCTCAATCTATAGTTGACCTTCTTTTCACCGAGTCCTCTTTCTTTAAGCCACTCAGCCATTTTTTCAATGCCCTCTCTGTTCGGAAGCCCAGACCATGGACCAGAGTTTACCATCACGCCGTCACCTTCATAGGCTTCCTGAAGCTCTTCTGGAAGCTCTTTATCAATCGGATTTATAACGACCTTTATCGGAAGGTTATATTGCTTAGCAAATTCGAAATCCCTCTGATCATGAGCGGGAACTCCCATTATAGCTCCAGTGCCATACTCCATCAGAACATAGTCCGCTATCCAAACAGGAACCCTTTCCCCATTAAACGGGTTTTTAGCATAAAATCCTGTAAATATGCCCTTCTTCTCTCTTCCAAGGGCTCCCCTTTCTATCTCACTCTCCCTCATTACATCCTCTACAAAAGCTTTTATCCTATCCCCAATAGGAGAAACCTTTATTATTTCATCTACCAAAGGGTGTTCAGGTGCCAAGGCCAAAAAGGTAGCACCATAGATCGTGTCAATTCTCGTAGTAAAGATATAGACCTTCCTACTCAACTCCTCTATCTCAAAGAAGGTTTCAACCCCCCAGCTTTTTCCTATCCAGTTCCTTTGCATAGCCTTAACCTTCTCAGGCCACCCCTCAAGTTCATCCAAAGATTCTAAAAGCTCATCAGCGTAAGCCGTTATCTTAAGAAACCATTGATTAAGCTTCCTTTTCTGAACCAAGGAACCACATCTCCAGCACCTTCCACCCTCAACCTGTTCATTGGCCAAGACCGTTTTACAACTGGGGCACCAATTAACAGGAGCCTCCTTCTTATAAGCCAGTCCATTTTTGAAGAAAAGAAGAAATAGCCACTGAGTCCACTTATAGTAATCGGGAGAGCAAGTTGCTATCTCCCTATCCCAATCATAGCTAGCCCCCATTTCCTTAAGCTGTTTCCTCATGTGATTTATGTTTTTCCAGGTCCAGTCATGAGGGTGAACACCCGATTTCAAAGCGGCGTTCTCAGCAGGCAAACCAAAGGCATCCCACCCCATCGGATGAAGAACATTATAGCCATTCATTCTTAAAAAGCGCGCCACTACATCCCCTATGGCATAATTCCTTAAGTGCCCCATATGTAAAGCACCCGATGGATAGGGAAACATCTCCAAAACATAATACTTTTTCTTTGAAGGATCCCTATCACATTTAAAAACCTTATTTTCTTCCCAATACTTTTGCCACTTAGCTTCTATAGCTCTAAAGTCACACGCCTCCATTACAAAGTCCCTCCCCACAAACCCCTTCTTGTATATGATACAACCTATAACCAAAGCTATTTTAACACAAAAACCTATAAAACCCTACCACTAAGGCCAGAAGGACTTGCCCTTTCGATTAATACCTTAACCCATCTTTTTTTAGGAATATCCCCAGACAATAAAACTTCAACATAGTGAGGAAGAAGGGCTTTTCCATTCTCCAAAATCAGAGCATCTAAAGCTTTTCCTAAAAAATTCCGGTTAAATTTAAGGGCGCTTTCGGCAGCTTTATTTTTAAGAACCCCCATCCTTTTCTCAATAACCTCTTCAGGCACTCTCGGAAGGGCAAAGGCATCTGTTCCTTTTCTCGGCGAATAACTAAAGAGATGAACTCTGCCGAAGTTAACTTTTTCAATCATTTCAACGGTTTCTAAGAAATCTTCTTCAGACTCGGTCGGGAATCCCACCATTATATCGGTTGTGATGTTAAAATCATCTCTTATCTCCCTAAGCTTAGCGACAAGCTCAAGATATTTTTGCGAGTTATAAGGCCTTCTCATTAACGAAAGGATTCTATCGCTCCCGCTTTGAAGAGGAAGATGAAGATGAGGAGCAAGGTTATCAAATCTTCTATAAAGCTCAATGAAATCGTCCGTTATATCAAAGGGCTCAATGGAACCAAACCGAAGAAGCTTCAAGTTCTTAATACGAAGGAGATTTTCTACTAGCTCCTTCAAGCTACTTCCGATATCCCTTCCATAACTTCCAAGATGAACGCCAACTATCGTTATCTCATCATATCCTAAGGATATTAGCTTTTGGACTTCAGCAACTACTTCTTGAACAGGCCGGGAAAGGCTCTTTCCTCTAAGAACTCTTATAATACAGTAACTACAGTTAGCATCACACCCGTCTTGGACCTTAACGAAAGGTCTTGAATGGTAAGAAAGCCTCTCTTCAATCGGAAAAAAGGAGGAAAAGTTTCCACCCACAATTTTAGCCTTTTCCTTATTGCCCAGAACCACATCAGCTCCAAGCTCAACGAGTCCCTCTCCAACGAGCTCAGCATAGCAGCCGGTAACAACAAGCCTTGCCTTTGGGTTAGCCCTTCTAAGTCTCCTTATATATTGTCTGCTTTTCCTTTCAGCCTCCTTCGTAACGGCACAAGTATTGAATACGATTAACTCCGCTTCTTCAGGAGAATCAACAATATCATAACCAATCTCTCTTAACTTCGAAGCAATTCCCTCCACTTCAGACTGATTTACCCTGCAACCTAAATAAAAAAGATAGGCCTTCATTACATCAACCCCAAAGCGCCAAGAGAGTGCTTAAAACCATTAAAGAGGCTGTCTCACTCTTCAAAATATAGGGCCCTAAGGTAACCGTTTTAAAACCCGAAGAAATTAAAGAGGCAACCTCCTCCGGAGAAAAACCGCCTTCGGGGCCTATAAAAAATAAAACTTTATTTTTCCTCTCCTTTAGAAGAACCTCCCTTAAAGGTATCGGAGATCCCCTTAGACATGGGGCTACCTTCAAGCCCTCTATCTGTTGCGAAAGAGTTATAGCCTCTTCAAAGCTTATGGGTTCCATTACCTCCATAACATCGGGTCTACCACATTGTTTCGACGCTTCTTGTGAAATTTTCCTCCACCTTTTTAGTTTTTCATCTCCAACTTCGCTCACCACAGTATATCTTGTTACCATAGGGTAAAAAGCCTTACAACCAAGCTCAGCTGCCTTTTGAACCAGCCAATCTATCCTTTTGCCTTTCGTTACTCCTTGAAACAAAAGAACATCAAAGGGCAAGGCTTCAACCTTTTTCCTCTCCAACAATGATACCTTAACCTCGCCCTTTAAAACCTCTACTATCTGCCCTATCCATATTCCCTCCGAAGTTAGAAGCTCAACCATGTCTCCCTCTTTAAGGCGGAGAACTACGGAAAGGTGGTATGCCTCCTCGCCACGAATCCAAGCATACCCGTTGCTAATTTCCGCGAAAAACCGCCGCCGTTCCAATCCAGCCATCCTCCTCTAAGAGGGCTACTATTTTAAAAGAATTGGCTTCAAGAAGATCCAAGAAGTGACTTCTTTCGGCAACGGTGATACCAGAAGCTACAAAAAGACCATTACTTTCCATGTGTCCAGCTATCTCGCTCAAACACGTTTCAAAAATAGGTAAAACAAGGTTAGCAACCACAAGATCAAACTTGACTCCCGCTTTAAAAAAGCTTAAAAGGTCTCCTCCTACAACATAAACACCACTATTTATGCCATTCCTTTCAAGATTTTCCTTGGTTTCCTTCAAAGCCAGAGGATCATTATCCACGGCAAATATGGGCTTTATCCCCTTTCTATAAAGGGCTATAGAGAGTATCCCACTACCACATCCTAAGTCTACCGACTTTTTAAAGCTACCGTTTACTTCGCTATCTATAAGCTTTAAGGCTATCCTGGTAGAGGAGTGATATCCTGTCCCAAAAGCCATACCCGGCTTAATGAAAAGGGGAGTTAAATTCGTGGGGACAACCACAAATCTACCTGCCCTGACGGGCTCATATCCCTCCTCCACCTGACGGACCCAATCCTTGTCGTCTTCCTCACCAACTTCAAAATCGAAGGAGCCGTAAAGAGCCTTGATTACCATCTCCCTTTCTTTCAAGGAGTGGAAATAAATACGAAGGTGAGCTCCTTCCTCCCTTGGAAAGCTCACCCCCGTTAGCCCCATCGATGCCACCTTTTCAAAAAGCTCCGCTTCGCTTTCTCCATAGATATCAAGATAATACCACTTCATCATCCAAATCCCTTTTTAAACCTCTGAAAAAAGCTTAATCCCTCGTTTACCTTTATCCCGCTTTCCTTTGCAAACTCCCTTAAGAGATCCTTCTGTCTTTCGGTTAGCTTAGAAGGCACCTCTAAGCTAACCTCAACGAACATGCTTCCCCTTCCTCTGCCATCAAGGTTAGGCATTCCCCTCTTCGCTATTCTAAAAACCTCTCCTACCTGAGTCCCAGGTGGAACCTTCAGTTCCACTGAATCCCCATCTATCGTTGGAACTTCCACAACAGTTCCAAGAGCAAGCTCAGGAAAAGATAGTTTAAGCTTATAATAGAGATCCCGTCCTCTCCTTTCAAATAAGGGGTGAGGTTTTACATTAATAATCAAGAAGAGGTCGCCCGGGGGACCTCCTCTTTCCCCTAATTCCCCCTCTCCGGGGATTCTTAAACGGGTCCCCGTATCTACACCTCTCGGTATGTTAACGAATATTTTCCGCCATTCCCTTACCCTACCACTACCATTACAAGCAGGACAAGGTTTATCTATAACCGTTCCTTTACCGCCACAATGAGGACATGTTCGAACGCTTATAAACTCACCAAATATGCTTGAACGTCTCTCCTCTATCCTCCCCGTCCCATGACAGTAAGGACAAGTCCGAGGAGATGTTCCTGGAGCAGAACCAGTACCTCCGCAGGAGGAACAAACCCGCCAGCGAGGAACGCTTATTTCCTTCTCTCCACCCCTAAAGGCTTCCTCGAGGGTTATCTCGAGGGGCATTTCAAGGTCTGCCCCCCTTTTAGGCCCTAAATCTTCTGTTTTTCTTCTAAAACCACCACCAAAGAACCTCTCAAATATATCCTCAAAGGGGTCAAATCCAAAATCGAACCCACCAAAATCAAAATCAAAACCACCGCCCGGAGGCGGTCTAAAATCTCCACCTACATGACCATATTTATCATACTTTGCCCTTTTTTCAGGATCGCTTAAAACCTCATAAGCTTCATTTATCTCTTTAAACTTTTTCTCCGCCTCCGGATTATTTTTGTTAAGGTCTGGATGATACTGTCTTACAAGTTTCCTATATGCTTTTTTGATCTCCTCCTGAGAGGCATTCCGAGGGACACCAAGAATTTCGTAATAATCCTTCATTACTGACTACCACCACTTGCCTCCCTGAAATTGGCATCTATAGTATTACCCGTGTTCTCGGCCCCCTGTGCTCCCTGAGTTCCCTGAGCTTGAGATTGAGCTCCACTTGAGTAAAGCCTTGAGGTAACCTTATGGAGCCTGTTAGTAAGCTCCTCCATCGCCCTCTTTATTGCCTCTATATCGTTACCGCTCATCTTGGAACGAAGATCCTCTATAGCTCTATTAAGCTCCTCTTTTTCAGCATCTGTGATTTTATCTCCGAAATCTTTCATCGTCTTTTCAGTTGAATAAATCAAGCTATCAGCCTGATTCCGAGCTTCGGCAAGCTCCTTCTTCTTCCTATCTTCCTCAGCATACATCTCGGCTTCTTTCCTCATCCTCTCTATCTCAGCTTCAGAGAGACGCGTAGACTTTATAGTTATAGCCTGCTGCTTTCCCGTTGCAAGGTCTTTCGCAGAAACTTGAAGTATACCATTAACATCAATGTTAAAGGTTACCTCTATCTGAGGAACGCCTCTTGGTGCCGGAGGTATACCCGTCAAAATAAACCTTCCTAAAGAAACATTATCAGCAGCCATAGGTCTCTCACCTTGAAGCACGTGTATTTCAACTGATGTCTGGTTATCAGCAGCCGTTGTAAATATCTGGCTCTTAGAAACAGGAATAGGAGTATTCCTTTCTATTATTTTTGTGAAAACTCCTCCCAAGGTTTCTATACCAAGGGACAAAGGTGTTACATCAACTAAAACAACATCCCTGACTTCACCCGCAAGTATGGCAGCTTGAATAGCAGCACCTATTGCAACGCACTCGTCAGGGTTAATCTCCTTGGAAGGCTCCTTACCCAAAAGCTCCTTAACCTTCCTTTGAACCATAGGCATCCTTGTAGATCCACCAACCAAGAGAACCTTGCTTATATCTGAAGGAGAAAGTTTCGCATCTTCCAAAGCTCTTAAAGTGGGACCCACTAGTCTTTCAACTAAGTCATAGGTCATCTCCTCGAACTTAGCCCTTGTCAAGGTTCTTTCAAGATGCTTCGGTCCCGTATGATCGGCAGCTATAAAAGGTAAGCTTATTATAGTTTCGACCATTGAGGAAAGTTCTATTTTCGCCTTTTCAGCAGCCTCTTTTAACCTCTGCATAGCCATCCTATCATTCCTCAGGTCTATGCCCGTCTCCTTTTTAAATTCTTCAACGAGCCAGTCAATTATCCTCTGATCCCAGTCATCTCCTCCAAGGTGGTTGTCTCCACAAGTGGCTTTGACTTCAAAAACTCCATCTCCTACCTCAAGGATAGAAACATCAAAGGTTCCACCGCCAAGGTCGAAAACCAGTATCGTCTGCTCTCCTTCCTTGTCAAGGCCATAGGCTAAAGCGGAAGCGGTAGGCTCGTTTATTATTCTCAGAACTTCAAGTCCCGCTATGGTGCCAGCATCCTTAGTAGCCTGTCTCTGAGCATCGGTGAAATAAGCGGGAACA
>LGFB01000045.1 GCA_001508835.1 bacterium 42_11 | reverse complement strand
GTATCTTCAGACCCAATAGTAGGGGCCGATGAAGAAGCAGGCTTTTACTTGGTCCACATAAACGCAAATGATGTGGCCTCAAAAGGAGGAGACCCGTCCTTCTTAATAACTACCATTATCCTTCCAGAAAGCTGGGACGAAAGCGCCCTGGAAAGATTAATGAAAGAAATAGACGATGAATGTAAAAAGCTGGGAATAGCGATAGCCGGCGGACATACGGAAATAACTCGCAAATTCAAACACCCCATTCTTGTCGGAACAATGTTTGGCTTTACTCCAAAGCTTATGAAAGCCGAAAACATACGCCCTGGAGACAAAATAATCTTAACCAAAGGGGCAGGTATAGAAGGGACTTCGATATTGGTTAGAGCCTTTTGGAAAGAGCTTTCTAAAGTCTTCAGTGAAAAAGAACTTAATGAAGCTTTAGCACTTAAGGAACAAATTTCCATAGTTCCGGAAGCTAAGATATTGAGAAGATGGGCAGTCTTTATGCACGACCCCACAGAAGGAGGAATTTTAGGTGGGCTTTGTGAATTAAAACTAAGGAGCAATCTCGATGTAAACTTAGAATTTGAAGAAATCCCTGTACTTCCTATAGTTCAAAAAATTTGTAACTACTTTAAGATAGACCCTCTAAAGCTTATAGGTTCTGGCGCACTTCTGGCGGTGGTACCCGAACACAGCGTTGAGGATGCATTAGGAGCCCTTTCAAATTACGGAATAGAATCGAAAGTAATCGGCACGTTTACAGAGGAGGCAGGGAATCTCCCTTACTCTGAAGGAGATGAGCTGTGGAAACTTTTGAGCTGGTGAAGTAAAGAATCTCTATTCTCCAAAGTAACCTCTATTATTCTCACATCCTTTCTTCTCTTTATAACGTCAACCACAGGGTGTCTTATTTTGCCCATGGTTGCTAAAACTCTGGATAAATCAAGAGCTTTAAAAAGAACCTCTACAAACTTCTCAGAATAAAGTTCCATCTTGCCTATCTCATCTATAACTATAAGAGGGGACCCCACATGGATCCCCTCCTCAATTTCCTTAACTGCTGTCTCCTCAAAAGCTTTTAAATCGACCCCATATTTCCCCACCCTATACATAGAGGATATCCTCTCATGTGCCAATATTATTTCTTTCCCGGAAAAAGTAATAAGCCTGAACCCCCTCCTTCTACCCTTCTCCCTTATCTCTTCCGTGATAAATCCTCTAGCTTCTTTTATATTCTCTACAAGCCTTCTAATCAATGTCGTTTTACCAATGCCGGGTACTCCCGTAAGAATAAGATGTTTCATCACATACTAGTTATTTTACGTGAAAGAGAAATTAAATCAGAAAAGAGAGCATATCCAGCTTCCCTTCCTCCCGCGCCTCTACCCACTATGGTAACGTCTCCTATAGTATCTGTTGAAAAGGTTATGGCATTTAGCGTTCCCAAAATATTAGCCAACGGATCGCTCAAAGGAACCTCTTCAGGAGCAACTCGAACCTTTACTACACCGTTTTCCTTATAGCCAGTGGCTATTAACTTATACCTTTTTCCATTAGAGAGTGCTGCCCTTAAATCCTCAACCTTAAGGCCCGTTATACCTTTACATTCCATATCGTTAAACCCTAAGCTTGCTCCCATTATCACATTTGCTAATATTAAAGCCTTTGCTCCGGCATCTAATCCTTCAATATCCATTGTAGGATCAGCTTCAGCATATCCTAAGCGTTGTGCTTCTTTGAGAGCCTCCTCAAAGGAAAGCCCTTCTTCCATCTTCGTCAAGATATAGTTCGTCGTCCCATTAAGTATCCCTCTAAAGGAAACTATTTCGCTTCCTGGTAAACACTCCCTAACCAAATTAAAAACAGGCGTCCCAGAAAGAACCACTCCCTCAAATCGGAATTCGACACCATTTGTCTCCGCAAGTCTTTGTAACTCCTTAAGATACAACAGCACAGGGCCTTTATTGGTGGTTATAACATGTCTTTTCGCAGAAAGTGCCTCCTTGATATGGGTATAGGCAGGCTCTCCCGTCTTTAGATCAGTCCAGGTTGCTTCAAGAACAACATTTGCGTTAGTTTTCGTTATTGTAGAGATAGGATCTAAACCAGTAAGACCACCCGGGTAAGAAGATATTTCTGACTTAGAAGCAAGTTCAAGGATCTTAGAAATATTCAATCCATCAGGGTCATACGCAGATCCTCTAAGCTTATCACAAACAGCGACCACATTAATCTTTAATCCTTGAGCTTCTAACTCCTTTCTCTTTTCAAGAACTAAACTAAGAAAACCCTGTCCCACATTTCCGCAACCTATAAGAGCCACATTAACTCCCACAATATCACCCCCAAACAAATTCTTTACAATCCTGTTAGCCTCTCCTTCAGGAAATCATACCAGTTTTGAGCATCGTTTACTATAGCGAAGCCTCCGTAAGTTTCTTCTTTCCCTGAAAGAGAAGATATATAAGCAGAAATCCCTCGTGAAGAAGAAAACACACCATCGTCAGCATGCCACTCAGAGAGAACAGCATCCTTAATAGAGCTCTTAAGGCCCTCAATGGCATTATTAGCTTCCTCCGAAAGTTTAAGATCTTTCAGCTTCTCGCAAAAATCATAAAGATCTCTGAAATTAAGAGGCTCCCCAGCGTTAATAAAATAGGATTGCGTTTGAGCTATCACACCCCAAAGAGAGAAAGAATCTTGATAATCAATAAGCTCCTTTCCTAAAGCATCCAGATAGCTCAAAAGGGTGGGTAGCTTAGCCATGGATATTAAAGAGATGGCAACATCATTCCTGTTGCTATATAACTCTTTAAAGTTGCTGATAAAGCTCTTACCTACGTCAATCGCACCCATAGAGGGATTTCCCACCAATTTTTGAAATACCTTTTCATAATCAAAACCATCATCAGGCATGACTCCCTGAAGAGCGACGATGAAAGATACTTCATTTTTAACCTCATCGAAAAGCTCGATCTCGGCCTTTGCAGAAGAGTCTAAAACAAGCAGATCTATAGCAGAGCTGAACGAAGAAAATACCTTAAGGAGGGCATCCCACTCCACTAAACCACTCCATATATCAGGGTGATCCCTTTCCCAAAGGATTAACATATATTTTTCAGCCGAATAGTTTTCAATACACCAATTTACAAAAGAAAGCAACGTCTCTGGAGAAGTGGGAGAAGCTTGTGGTAGAGTCTCTAATAACTCCAAATTACCTTCTCCAACAAAATAGCGAACCATGCCCTCACCAGTGACGGAACACCTCTGCAACAGAATATTAACATGCTTTGAAGAACCAACCCTCCTCATCTCATAAACGTCTATTCCCGCGAGCTCTCTCGATATGGAGTTTGAATCATTCATGAAAACTATTATCGTCCACTTAGGCAAACTTTCACCAGAATTTCCACCTCCTCCATCTCCACATCCATAGAGAGATAAAACTGCTACCCAAAAGCTTAAAAATAAAACCAAACATTTCCTCCTCATCGTCTTCTCACTCCCCAGATAAATATCCAACCAAAAGGTAACAAGGAAAGGATATTCAAAGCCTTTCCCTGCCCCAGGGAACACCCTGATGAAGCCACAAACTCACTATCATTGTCATCATCACTTCCACCTTCAGCAAGCCTAAGTCCATAGTACATGGAGGGTTCAAACCTAGCGGGAATATAAATAGTCGGGATCTGTTCATCGTTTCCCATCGAAAGGAGATATGGATACTCTCCTACAAAAGAAAAACTGTTACCATCGTAAATCTGCAGGTAGTAGCCTACTACCGAACCTGGTTTAAAAGAAAACCGCTCAAAAGGGACTTTTAGTTCTACCTCAAGAAAACCATCATCACCTATACCACCTTTAGCCACTATCTCAGGGCAATAAACCGAGTCTAGGAAACAAACCTTGTACTCCGAGTGATCATACCACATGGGATAAAAGTAAGCTACCCAACGGCTTCCATCATAGACAATCCTGAGCATTCCTTCGCTATCGCCTCTATCAGTAGGGAAAGCAGAATTCCCATCAGAATCAATATAAAGGATTATGGAATCCCCAATACCCAAAGCGGTGTCACTATAAACCTTAACAGCTAAGTAGAGAGAATTACCATCATTTTTAAAGTAAGCTTTAAAGGGTGAGGCCTCCGAAGGTGGAATAGAAACAGCTCCGCTTATTTCCTCGTCCGTAATAGAACCATTTACATCCAAACTACCACTTTTTACATTCAAGACTTCTCGCGTTTCATCAAGATATGCCCTTATGAATTCCCCCCACCCTGTTGTAAGGGAAAAATCATGCCTGCTATCCTCATAAAACCTGTCATAGGCTCCCTTGCCTCTCTCTGGAAAATATACGCTTAATCCATGTGCATCACTCAGAAGCGAATAATTTTCGATAACAGCATTTTTTATGGCCTCACATAAAGAAAAAGCAAGCTCCGTTGAAGAACCTTTTATTCCCGCCAAGTAAGAGGCAAAAGAATAAAGATCTATTATAGAGGGATCATAAAACTCTTGCGCCATAGCTCTCGCAACCCTTGCAAGAGAACTATCGTCTCGTAAGGCAGAGGATAGCTCCCTAAGCAAAGAGGCAACATCATCCATTCTTTTAAGGTCAATAAGGGAAAGTGTGCTTCCCTCAGTTTCCTTGTAACTTTCAATTATCATTCTACCCAAATCTATCGGTGAAACATCTACTCCCTCAATCAATGTAGAAATCAAGTCCTCCAGAAATAAGTCGTATCGCCACCCTTCACCAGGAACCACATCCTCAGAGGCAACCATAAAGGAAGCATAATCCTTAAGCTCATAAGCTACTTCTACCATCCCCATAAGACAAGCATCGAAACCAATCAAATCTATCTCATAACCGTTTTCTTTCAAAATCCTTAAAGCCGTTTGAACTTCGTCCATATAAAGATAATCCCCACTCGTCTCGTCATACCCTGCAACCTTCCATGGTTCATAAACCCTATTTTCATTTTCTCTCCATCCATCACCGTGGTCCCATATTATAAGTGCATAATGCTGAGCAGGATAATTATCAACCGCCCAAGAAACGAAATCTACTAAAGCATCCGCCCTTCCCATATTCACCTCACCGAGATTGCTAACAGCATTATCCGAATAAGGAGCCATAAGATAGGATAGAACAAAGCGCAAAGTCCCAGACCAATTATCGCAGACCCCCTCAACAGCGCCAACATATCCTGGAGACCTATCAAGCTGAACAACTACATTAACAAGATCACCGTTCAAGGGTGCCGAAACCATCTCCACAAAATCCGATATAGCCGCTTCCTCAAGGTTATTATCACCATTCATAAAAATCATTATTGTCCAAGAAGAAGCAAAAGCTGAAGAGAAAGAAACAAATACCAAGAGAAGAACTAGAAAAGAGACCCTCAACCATGCTCCCTCCTTCTAAGAAAACCCCACAAAAGTCCCACGAAAACAGGAAGAGCAAAGAAAATGTCGAAACTACCGCTATTCCCCATAGAACAACCTGCACTAAGATAAAGCTCTCCTTCAGCGGAATCTGTTTTAACCTGGATTTCGTTTGAAGAAGCTCGCCCCGCATCATTAAAGGCTAAAACCCTATAAGTATATTTCGTATTTTCGGAAAGTCCGCTATCTACATAAAATTCCGCATTTGGAGGAAGAACACTAACCTCAATCCAGTTCTTGCCTTCTTTTCTCTCGACGATGAAGCCATCTTCATTATCGGAAGCATCTTCCCATTCAAGCTCTATCTCTGAAGAAGAAATAGCCTCTCCCCTCAGATCATTTGGGGGGCTCGGGTAGCCCAGTGTGGTTACAAAAGAAGGAAGTTCACAATAAGAGGTAAAATAATTTCCTTGATAAGCCTTAACCCTGTAAAGATAGCTTCCACCTGGTGTAAGATTCTCGTCATTATATACATTCAAATCTGGTGGAAGTATTGCTATTTGAACCCAACTTTCGCCGATGCTTCTCCTCTCTAATATAAAACCGTCCTCATCTATAGAGTTATCCCACCAAGTCAACCTGATATGTGTAGGAGAAACTATTTGAGCTTCCAAGTTCGATGGTGGTAGCGGAAGAGAAAAAGCCGAAAGGGAAGATATTAAAATAAAAAATAAAGCCAGGATAACGACTCCTTTAATTCCCCCCATCCTTACTCCTCCTCAATTGTTTCAAAAGGTAAATAGCCACCTTATCCTCCTTATCCAATTCTAAAGCTCTCTCGAGATACCACTCAGCTTTCTCACGCAAACCCAGCTCTAAAGCAACTCTTCCAGCCCAAAGAAAAGCCTTTTGAAAAGATGGGTTTAAAGCGCAAGATTTTTCATAAAGAGTCAAAGCCTTCCTCTTCTCCCCTCTTGAATAAAATAAATAGGCCCTCTCGTATAGCTCAAACGGTTCCTTCCCCTGCTCTATAACTCCCTGGCAAACCTTGATAAAATATTGAGCCACTTTGTTACCTGGTTGAACCTCTGCCAACCTTTTCCACATGCTTAAAGCTTCACGATACAGACCCAATTCCTGGTACAGCCTTGCCAACCAATAAAGCGCTTTAGCATGATTGGGGTCTCTCTCCAGCACTATATTATAAAATCTCACTGCCATGTCATAGAATCCTTCCTGGTAGTAATTGTACGCCCCCTCAAAATACCTTTCTGTAACCATTTTTTCCATATCTTCTTCAGTTACTTCAGCTAAAGCAAAAGCAGGTAAAGCAACTACTATCATCCCCACTAACCAAAACAAAAGCTTTTTCCTCATTTTTTCCTCCCCCATAAGAAAATTATAACACAAAGCTTTTTCTAAAAAATTATCTACCTCATACTTGATTTTGCCATAGGGTTAGTTTTATAATTTTAGGGAACTTTATAAGTAAGGGGTGAAAAAATGCGAGACCTATCACGCTTTAAACAACGACTTGAAGAAACGAGAGAAAATCTAAAAAAACGGCTGAAAGCAATAGAAGGAGAAGGATACCAGCACGTAGGGTCCGAAGAGGTTGATATCGCAAATTATATGAATGAAATGGATTCCCTCTTTAGGGAAAAGGAGGAATCCGAAAAAACCCTTAAAAGGGTTGAAAGGGCCCTAAAAAGATTTGAAAAGGGGACTTACGGACTCTGTGTTGACTGCGGAAAAGAGATAAGCGAAGAACGATTAGAAATAGTTCCCTTTGCTGAAAGATGTATAGAATGCGAAAAAAAGCTTAACAAGGTAGGGAGGAAATGAAATAGTGGTAAGAGTCAGATTTGCCCCAAGCCCAACAGGTGCCCTTCACGTGGGAGGAGCAAGAACTGCCCTCTTTAATTGGCTTTTTGCCAGAAACCAAAAGGGAACTTTTATTTTAAGAATAGAAGACAGTGATTTTCAAAGATCAACAAAAGAAGCTGAAGAAACCATCCTTCAAGGAATGCTCTGGTTAGGGCTAAATTGGGATGAGGGCCCCTATAGACAAAGCGAAAGGCTAGAAATATATAGAAAGTATGCAAAGAAGCTTGTTGATGAAGGAAAAGGATATGAAGAAAAAGGTGCTCTGATCTTTGAAGTTCCGCCAGGGGAAACAAGCTTCAAGGATATAGTATGGGGAGAAATAAAAATTAAAAACGAAACTTTAAAAGACATTGTCATGATTAAATCCGATGGAACTCCCACTTATAACTTTGCTGTTGTCGTAGATGACCACGAAATGGGAATAACTCACGTTATCAGAGGAGAAGATCACATAGCCAACACACCTAAACAAATTCTAATTTACAAAGCTTTTGACTGGGAACCTCCTCAATTTGCACATCTTCCTATGATATTAGGTCCCGACAAGTCAAAGCTAAGCAAAAGACATGGAGCAACATCCGTAGCAGAATATAAAAACTTGGGCTTTCTTTCCGATGCGTTTTTTAACTACTTGGCGCTACTCGGTTGGAACCCCGGATTTGACCAAGAGATATTCTCACGTGAGGAGCTAATTGAACTTTTCTCTCTTGATAGAGTTATAAAAAGAGGAGCTGTTTTCGACATAAAGAAATTAGAATGGATGAACGCCCAATATATAAAAAAGACGCCCGGCGAAAAACTTTTAGAACTTGTAATGCCTTTCTGGAAAAATAAAGGACTGATTAACGATGATCACAGCTTAGACAGAGAATATCTCGTTAAGGTTATAGAGATAGTAAAAGGCAGATGTAAAACCTTAGTAGACTTAGCTGATTTTACAGATTACTTCTTGCAAAAAGAGATAACCTATGATAAAATTCTCTTAGACCAAGAAGTAAAGGGAAAAGAAAACCTTTTAAGCGAAATCGCAGAAAGATTAGAAAAGTTAGAACCCTTTGAAACAAAAAATATCGAGGCTTGTCTTCGGACTTTTGCCGAGGAAAAAAACATAAAGCTAAAAGAAATAGCGCAAGCCATAAGGGTGGCTATAAGTGGCAAAAAGGTTACCCCTCCTTTATTTGAAGTGATGGAAACCTTAGGAAAAGAGAGGGTTGTTGAAAGGTTAAAACGCTGGGGAATCGTCTAAGTGGCAGGACACGGGACTCTGGATCCCGGCGTGGAGGTTCGAGTC
>LGFB01000044.1 GCA_001508835.1 bacterium 42_11 | reverse complement strand
TTATATGCCTATGCAGGAATGTTGGAAGGATTTGTAGAACTTAATTCGGCTATAGCAATTTTGGAGAAAGAAGTTGAAAGATTATATTATAATATAAAAGTTCCTCTAGAGGTGGCTAAATTGCTAAGGGATGATGATTTACACCGTATAAATATTTTGAAGTACCTAGAGGAGGCTATTAATATCATAGACCTTCGAAAACCTTTTAGTGATGGCTTTTATAATTCCATCGAAGAGGCGAATAATTATCTGGAAAAAGAATTTTATGAAAAATATTGTGGAACAGAAAATGTTGTAGAGATATGTATAGGGCATACACACATTGATGTGGCATGGCTTTGGACACTTGCTCAAACAAGGGAGAAAGTTGTGAGAAGCTTTGCCACTGTTTTAAATCTCATGAATGAATATCCAGAATTCATTTTCATGTCTAGTCAGCCTCAATTATATAAATTTCTGAAAGAAGACCATCCGGAGTTATATGAAGAGATAAAGAAAAGAATAAAAGAGGGAAGATGGGAAGCAGAGGGCTCGATGTGGGTAGAAGCAGACACAAATCTTACCTCCGGAGAGTCTCTTGTAAGACAAATATTATTTGGCAAGAGATTTTTCAAAGAGGAATTTGGGGTTGAAAATAGGATTTTGTGGCTACCAGATACTTTTGGATATAGTGCTGCACTTCCACAAATTCTCAAAAAAAGTGGAATAGATTACTTCATGACAACTAAATTGAGCTGGAATGAGTACAATAGAATGCCATATGATACTTTCATGTGGAGAGGAATAGATGGTACAGAAATATTGACTCATTTTGTAACAACCGCCAATTTTACAAGAGATGCGGATAGGGAATGGGGGACAACTTATAACGGTGCTTTAAACCCTTCACAGGTGATGGGATGCTGGCAGAGGTATCGACAAAAGGAGTTAAACAATTGCCTTTTAAATACTTTTGGATATGGAGATGGCGGCGGCGGTCCCACGAGAGAAATGCTAGAAAATGCCAAAAGATTATCAAAAGGTATTCCTGGCTGTCCTAAAGTTAGAATGGGGAAAGCCATAGAATTTTTTAGACAACTAGAAAAGAATGTGAAAGGTAATCCTAAGTTGCCAAAATTGGTAGGAGAATTGTATTTAGAATGCCACAGAGGGACATACACTACGATGGCGAGAAATAAAAAATATAACAGGAAAACGGAATTTCTAAATCTTGATTGTGAACTTTTTTGCACAATGGATATGGTGTTAAATAAGGGAGAGTATCTCCAAGAAGATATTAACAAAAATTGGGAACTTATTCTGCTAAATCAATTCCATGACATATTGCCAGGTTCCTCAATAAAAGAAGTTTATGAAGATTCAAAAAAGCAGTACGAGGAAGTCCTTGGAAGAGGAAAGAGTATATTAAATAAAGTATTAACAAACCTTTCTTCTAATATCGCTATACATGAGCCTTCAGTAGTTGTGTTCAACCAATTAGGATTTGAAAGGTCCGACATAGTCAAATTTGAATTGCCAGAAGGATGGAATGAAGTCTCAGTATATGATGGAGAAAAATGCTTGCCTTCACAGATTGTGGAAGGTAAAAAAGTGATATTTTTTGCAGAAAAGGTGCCTTCGAAGGGCTATAAAACATTTAGCTTGAGGAATATTAAAGTAGAGGACACTTCCAGCACTCTCAAGGTGAATAGACATGAAATGGAAAATAGATTTTTCTACATAAAGTTTGATGGAAATGGGAATATCCTCTCTATATATGACAAAGAGAATGAAAGGGAAGTATTAAAGAAAGGACAAAAAGGGAATGTGCTATTGGCTTTTGAAGATAAACCTCGAACCTACGATGCCTGGGATATCAACATATACTATGAGGACAAGATGTGGGAAATTAATGAAGTTGAAAGTATGGAGGTTGTTGAATCTGGACCTGTAAGAGGAGCGTTAAGAATAAGAAAGAGATTTTTAGACTCCACCATTGAGCAGACAATCTATGTGTATGATAACATTCCTAGAATAGATTTTGATACGAAAATAGACTGGAAAGAAAGGCAAATAATGGTAAAGGTGGCTTTTCCGGTGGATGTTCATACAGACAAAGCAACTTACGATATCCAGTATGGGAACATTGAAAGACCTACCCATTGGAACACAAGCTGGGACATTGCAAAATTTGAAGTCCCTGCTCACAAATGGGCAGATGTGTCGGAAGGAGGATATGGAGTAAGCCTATTAAATGACTGCAAATATGGTTATGACATAAAAGACTCAGTGATGAGATTAACTCTTCTCAGGTCTCCTACAGAACCCAATCCAGATGCTGATAAGGAGGTCCATAACTTTGTATATTCTTTGTATCCTCATAAAGGGGATTGGAGAGAAGGTAAAACTGTGTTGATGGCATATAGTTTTAACTGCCCTATGTATGCAAAAGTGGAAAAACCTCACGAAGGGATGTTACCTAAAGAATTTTCATTGGTAAGCGTAGATAAGGAAAATGTCATTATTGAAGCCGTAAAGAAAGCAGAGGACAGTGATGAAATAATTTTGCGATTGTATGAATATCAAAATAAAAGGGAAAAAGGGAAGGTAAATTTGTGTAAAACAATAGAGAAGGTTGTTGAGTGTAATCTGATGGAAGAAGAGATAGAACCGGTAGAGTTCAGAAGTACAACCTTTAGTTTTGAAATAATGCCCTATGAAATAAAAACATTTAAAATTAAATTTTCTACCTCCTGAAGGCTATTAAAATTGTCGACACCTAAAAAATTTCTGTGAAGGGGGGAATGTTATCCTTCAAATTTATTTAAAAGAAGGGGGTGAGAGAGAAGAAAGATTAATTAAATAACTAAAATTTATAAATATTATGAAGGTGGTGAAGGTATAAATGAAATTTTTTACTGGTAAGAAAATACTGTGTCTTGTGCTGGCGTTAGTGTTAGTTATGTCAGTGTTGCCAGGATGTCAAAAAACACCAACCAAGCAAGAAGAAAAACAGGAAACACCAGCGCCTACCACTAAAGTCTCCCAACTTCCTGTGCCAAGGGAAGAAACGGTGGTCAGAGAGGACCCAGCAGTATTTAATCAGTTCGACAGTTTTAACCCTTATATTCCTAATGGTGTAGAATATGCTGCTGGATTTTGGCAGATTTCTGCAGAAAATCTCTTTATCTTTAACTGGGTGACAGGAGAAATTGTTCCATGGCTGGCTACAGGGTACGAGTATTCTGACGATTACAAGACTTTTACCTTGAAATTGCGGGATGGAGTAACTTGGAATGATGGACAGCCTTTTACTGCCGATGACGTGGTATTTACGGTAAAATTGGAGATGTCGAAAGAAGAACTCGGGGCACGTGCTTGGGAAAATGTGGAGAATGTGGTGGTAAAAGACCCGCACACGGTAGTTTTTACGCTTAAACAACCGGATGTAAGATTTTTCCAGAAATTTGTCAATTACATTGACGTAGGTTGGATTCCTCTTCCAAAGCATATTTGGGAAGGGAAAGACCCGTTGCAGTTTAAAAACAATCCGCCTGTGACTACTGGACCTTACAAACTGAAAGAAGTTATTCCTGACCTCAAAATGTTTGTATGGGAACGCAATGAAAACTACTGGGGCAAAAAATATGGACATTTTCCTGCTCCCAAGTATGTGGTTATGAAATCAGCTCCTTCACCGGACGCAGCTTTCCAAGAATTTATAAATAATGAAGTAGACATACCGGTATTAGCATCGTATGAACAAGCGAAACAGGCTATGAAAAAAAATCCATCTAGTTCTAAGGTTGAGTGGATGGATCCTTGTCCGCGCGCATTATGGCTCAACTGTGGTGCTGGTCCAACTTCCGACGTGAGGGTAAGATATGCAATTTCTTATTTGCTCGACAGAGAAAAAATAGCGAAAGCATATTTCCAGCCTGAATCTACTCCTGCTGCATTTCCACTTCCTGCCTATACTGGCATAGAAGAAAAGTTTGCTTCTAAAGATTTACTGGCAAAATATGACTGGACTTCTGTATATAGCCCCGAGAAAGCAGCGAAGTTACTTGATGAGGCAGGATATAAGATGGGACCGCAGGGCGTTAGAGTGGATAAGGACGGGAAACCTGTAGAGATAGAAATAATCACCCCTATGGCTGTTGGTAGCACAGAGTACAACATTGCATTGAGCCTGTCAGAAGAATTGAAAAAAATAGGGATTAATGCTACTGTAAGAAGTCTTGATATGTCTGTGGAAACAGAGAAAATACTCATGGGCGATTTTAATATTGACTCAAGATGGATACCATTTTACGGAGATCCCTACTCGATTTATAGAAAATTTGCGACCAAGAACTTTGTGCCTATAGGAGAACGTTGTACTACGGGTAACTGGGTGAGACTTAAGGATGCTGAATGGGATAAAGTACTTGATGAGCTTGCCAAAGTACTGCCGGATTCTCCTGGTGCCCATGAAGCCTACGTAAAAGCATTAGAGCTCTTCTTAAAGGATCTTCCAGTGATTCCTGTGGCACAGACGCCATATGTAACTGTCTTCTCCACAGCTTACTGGACTAACTGGCCTACTCAGGACAATATGTATGTTGTTCCGGCATCACATTGGGGCCCATCTATGCTCACCATGATACTCAATATAAAACCGGCAAAGACAAAATAAACTTAAATTTTGTGAGGGGAGACTTTTATCTCCCCTCACAAAATATAAAAATTAAAAAGGAGGAAGCACTGGATGAAATCAATAAATGAAATTAAGAAAATCGCCAATAATTATATCGTAAGACGTATAGTTGCATATATTTTTTTAATGTTTTTAACAGCCACAATTACGTTTTTTATTTTCCGACTGATGCCTGGAAACCCTGTCGAGGCATATCTAAGGAGCATGGAACAAAGGTTTCCTCAGTATTTTGAGACTAGGGCAGGAATGGAATTATCCCAAAAGTACAAAGAAATGTTCGGATTACAAGGCAGTATTTTCCATCAATACTTCTGCTTTTTAAGGAATATTGTAAAAGGCACCTTTGGGCCTTCCTTGCTGACTTTTCCTGAACCGGCAGAAAAACTTATACTTCAAGCACTGCCATGGACAATTGGTCTTTTAGGTATTTCTACAATTATAGCATGGCTATTGGGTGTATTGGTTGGAGTTTTTATAGGATGGAAAAGGGAGTCAAAAGTTTCAACTTTCACTGCTTGGCTTGCACTTGTCGTTTCACAAATGCCTCAGTATTTTCTTGCTATAATTTTAGTATTTGTTTTTGCCTATACCCTTTATCTTTTACCAGGGACTGGAGCTTTCAATCCTCTTTTAAAACCAGGTTTTTATCCGGAGTTTATTTTCGATGTGATCAAGCATGCTACTTTGCCAGCACTTTCTATTATACTGGTGACGGCGGCAGGCTGGATTATTTCATCAAGGTCTCTTGTGATTACTATTCTCAATGAGGATTATCTCATTTTTGCTGAAGCAAAAGGCTTAAAACCTGGTACTATTCTGCGAAATTATGTCATGAAAAATATGTTGCCGCCCCAGATAACAGGGTTAGCCATTTCTCTTGGATTTATTGTAAATGGGGCTTATGTTGTAGAATGGATTTTTAACTACCCTGGCATAGGAAGGCTTATGGCGATTGCAGTGGGACTTCGGGATTATAGTGTGATGCAGGGGGTCATGCTTCTTTCAATTTTCGGGGTTTTAACTGCAAATCTAATAGTTGATTTAATATTACCGTTGATTGACCCACGTGTCCGCCGGGGATAAAGGAGGGATAAAATGAAAAAAGCGTATGTGGATAGAAATCTTATTGCAGGAAGCATAATAATTGCTTTTATAATTTTTCTTGCAGTTTTTCAACCATGGCTAAATAAGCTGATAATCGGGGGCCACAACCCTATGACTGCTAGTTTCTTTGGGAGATATGAGCCGCCTTCTTTAAAGCACTTACTGGGAACAGACTACGTCTGTAGAGATGTCCTGGCATTGCTTCTGCTGGGTTTGAAGTCTTCACTGCTCGTAGGTGTTGTAGCAGGGACACTATCGACGTTAATGGGAATCATAGTAGGGTTTATTGCGGGTTACAAAGGAGGAATAGTGGACTCGATATTAATTGGAACTACTGACACTTTTCTTGTAATTCCCTCATTTCCAATACTTTTGACGTTATCGGCATATGTCAAAAAATTGGATGTATTCAGTATGGGAGTCATACTCATGATATTCAGCTGGCCTTTTTCTGCAAGGGTCATTCGTTCGAGGGTTATGAGTTTCAAAAATGCAGGGTATATAGAATTAGCAAAACTTAACAATATGAGTGACTTAGAGATAATTTTCTTAGAGATACTTCCTAATATAGTTCCATTTCTTGGCGTAGGTTTTGGCCAGAGCGTGGTAGCTAGTATGCTTGCAGCCACTGGACTGGAAGTTATTGGACTGGGGCTCTCAGGAGTGATTACTCTGGGTACCATGATAAATAATGCGATAGGTACAGGAGCGTTAAGCATGGGACAGTGGAATATAGTATTTCCACCTATTATAGTGCTCATGATGGTATTTATTGGAGTCCAGCTCATAAATATGGGCCTGGAGAGCACATTTAACCCGAGGTTGAGGAGGTAAAACAAAATGGAAATTGTAAGGATTGAAGACCTGAAAATATACTACAAACTCATAGATGGGGTAGCCAAAGCTGTAGATGGAGTCTCAATAAAGGTATATCCTAATGAAATACTAGGAATAGCCGGGGAATCTGGATCTGGGAAAACTACAATGGTGAACGGTTTGGTGAGATTGGTAAAGCCTCCAGCCTATATAGCAGGGGGGAGCATAACGGTCAATTACGGTGAAAATGGCATTCCCAAGGAAGTAAACCTTCTTAGAATTTCGGAAAATGAAATGAGAAATTTGAGATGGTCTTTCATCAGTTATATACCTCAAGCTTCAATGAATTCTTTAAATCCCCTCTTGAGGGTAAAAGATCAGATGATGGATGTCATAAGGGAACGTTCAAATAAATCTAAAGAAGAGGCATTGACATTGCTTCCAGAATTGCTTAAGAGGGTTAACCTGAGCCCTCAGGTGCTGGATATGTACCCTCACGAACTGAGTGGGGGAATGAAACAAAGAACTATAATAGCCATGGCTCTGGCGTTATCTCCCAAAATAGTGATTGCCGATGAACCGACAACTGCTTTAGATGTGGTAAGCCAGCTGTCAGTGTTGAGTACTCTTTATGATGTTTGTAGAAAGTCAAAAACTTCTCTTGTGCTTATTACTCATGATATGGCGGTTCATGCACAGTTGACAGATAGAGTGGCAATAATGTATGCAGGGAAAATAGTTGAAGTAGGGAGGACTGCTGATGTATTTAAATCTCCTATTCATCCCTATACGAAAGGACTTATAGCATCAATTCCGACAATAGAAAATGGTGGAAAGAGATTAGAAGGAATATCAGGTATAGCTCCCAGTCCCAAGAATTGGCCTACAGGATGTAGATTTCATCCTAGATGTCCTAAAGCGACAGATAAATGCAGAGGAGCAGAGCCTTCCATGGTAGAATATGAGGAAGGACACTTTGTAGCTTGTTTTCATCCGGAGGTGAAAAAATAAAATGACTATATTGCTGGAAGCAAAAGATATAACAAAGATTTTCCCGTTAGATAAGGGGAGGAAATTAAAAGCTGTAGATAAGGTAAGTTTTTCTTTTTCAAAGGAGAATGCTAAAATTCTTTCCTTAGTTGGAGAAAGTGGAAGTGGTAAAACTACAATTGCAAGAATGATTTTAGGATTGCTACCTCCTACAGAAGGGAATGTTTATTTTTTGGGTGAAGATATTTATTTAATGAATGAAAGAGAGAAAAAAGAGTACAGGCGTCACGTGCAGGCTGTTTTTCAAGACCCTTATGGTATATACAATCCATTTTACCGGGTGGATAGAGCATTAGAATTGCCCATCAAAAAATTTAAATTGGGTTCTTCAAAAAGTGAAGCAAGAGACATGATTGAAAGGGCACTAGAAGCAGTAGGGCTTAGACCTAGAGATGTGATGGGGAAATATCCCCACCAGCTGAGTGGTGGAGAGCGCCAGAGGATAATGCTTGCCAGGTTATATTTATTAAAACCACAACTTATAGTAGCAGATGAGCCGATCTCTATGATAGATGCTGCACTTAGAGCCTTGTTTCTCAATATACTTTTGGATTTCAAAAATAATTATGGGATTTCGTGCTTATTTATCACTCATGATTTGTCTTCTGCTTATTACCTGGGTGGAGAGGTAATTGTTCTTTACAAAGGAAAAGCTGTAGAAAAAGGGGAAGTAGCTGAAGTTTTAAGAAATCCGCGACATCCTTATACAAACCTTCTTATTAAAGCATTGTTGCCGACTGATCCTAGCAAAAAAATTTTGACTTCTTTGGGGGCAGAAATTGGTTTAAAAGATGACAATTCGATGGCAGGAGAAGGATGCCCTTTTGCTGGTAGATGCCCAAAAGCCTCTGATATTTGCAATAAAGAAGTTCCCTTGCCAGTAAAAATAAATGAAAACCATGAAGTAAGGTGTTTTCATTAGGCTCTTTGTCAATAGTTGGGGTGGGTATTTTTTCTGAATGCCCACCTATAAATTTTCTTACGTTATATGATAATATTTG
>LGFB01000043.1 GCA_001508835.1 bacterium 42_11 | reverse complement strand
AAACCCAAAAGACATCCAAATGATTGAAACCAAAAAGGATCGGACAGCCTACGCAAAAGCTCCTCTGTCCCATAAAGTCCTATAATAGCTTCTATCAAAAGCGAAGAAAGTTTTTTCATTTTTTCCAAAAGCCACCGTGGAGCTTTACCATCGTGAAGAGGAAGAAAAGCCTCTCCCGATTTCAAAATCGCACCTCCCTATACGAGGTGGCAAGCAACTTTATGTCCACCACCAACATCTTTAAGCTCCGGTTCAACCTCAGCACAAATCTGAGTGGCAAAAGAGCACCGTGGATGAAACCTACACCCCTTAGCTGGATCCATCGGATTAGGCGGCTCCCCTTTAAGAACGTTTCTTTTGCTACGCATCTTAGGATTGGGAACGGGAATAGAACTCAATAGAGCTTTAGTATAGGGATGTAAAGCCTCCTCAAAAAGCTCCCTTTTGGGAGCCTCTTCAACAAGCTTTCCAAGATACATTACCCCTACTCTATCACTCATGTATTTTATCACAGAAAGGTCATGAGAAATAAAAAGATAAGTCAAACCTAATTCCTCCCTTAAATCCTTAAGAAGATTTAAAACCTGCGCCTGAACCGAAACATCAAGAGCCGATACAGGTTCATCGCAAACCATGAAAGAAGGCCTTAAGGCCAGAGCCCGAGCAATAGCTATTCTTTGTCGCTGTCCCCCGGAAAACTCGTGAGGATATCTATCTAAACACTCCCTACTTAAACCAACCTTTTCTAAAACTTCTGCTGCAATATCATAAGCTTCTCTTTTGCCTTCCACAATACCATGAACTAATAAGCCCTCAGATATTATATCCTTTACCTTAAACCTAGGATTAAGGGAGCTATAAGGGTCTTGAAAAACTATTTGCATAAACTTCTTTAAGCTGTTTTTCTCTGCACCGTTTAGAGAAGAGAGTCTTAAAACTTTACCCTCTTTATGGATAAAAATCTCCCCTTCATTTAACGCAACGAGGCCAACCAATGCCAACCCCAAAGTGGTTTTGCCACAACCTGACTCTCCCACAAGCCCATAAACTTCTCCCCTCTCTATAGAAAATGTGACACCATCAACAGCCTTTACCCACCCAACTCTTCTTCTAAAAATCCCTCTCAAGACAGGGAAATATTTTTTCACATTCTCTAATTCTATGATATAATTCACAAAGGACTACCTCCCACGCCAAGCACTTATGACTTCTATAAATAATATCACTTTCTCCTCGAGAATAGAAGGAGGCATAAGCCATGGAAATAAGAACATTGAAAGAAGAAGAATTTAGTAAGCTCTTATCAAAACTATGCTCAATCTATATGGAAGCCTATAAAGAACTTCCAAACTACGGTTACCAGAATAAAAGCGAAACTAAAAGATATCTTAAGTGGCTTTATGGAGGAGACCCCGAGGGCTTTCTCGTAGCCTTCAAAGACTCTGAGCCTATAGGTTTTATTTCTTGCCATAGCAATTGGTGGGACTCAAAGCTCGAAAAGGTCGTCGGAGAAATCCATGAATTCGTAGTTTCTCCATCATTTCAAGGAAAGGGAATAGGAAGCAAGCTATTTGAGGAAAGCATAAAATACTTACGAAATAAGGGAAGAAATACAGTAGGATTGTGGGTTGGAGAAGAAAGCGATAAAGCACGTAGATTTTACGAAAAGAGAGGCTTTAGGTATGCTGGCAATTGGGGGAAATGGAGGAGGATGATCAAGGAATATGAAATTGATTGAAATACTCGAAGAACTAATACGCATCGAAAGTGTGACTGGAAACGAAGGGAAACTACAAGAGTGGCTTAAAAAATACTTAGAACAACGCGGTTTTGAAGTAAAATTACAAGAAGTATTACCCCACAGACCCAATCTATACGCCCAAAGGGGATCCTCAAATATGCTTATTGCCACGCATGCAGACACGGTACCAGCATGGGAACATCCTTACGCATTCCTTCCCTTTCAAAAAGATGGCAGAGTTTATGGAAGAGGCGCCATAGACACAAAAGGACAAATAGCTTCTCTCCTTAAAGCCATAGATGAATGTGACTATCCCTGCGAAATAGCCATTTTTGTAGACGAAGAAAAAGATGGTAGAGGATCAGAAAGCTTTGTTCCCCCAAAGCGTTATGACTTCGCCATAGTCCTTGAACCTACAGAGCTGAAAGTAGCTTATGGAGAAATGGGAGGGATAAGCTTAGAAATAGAAGTAAAGGGAAAGTTTGCCCACGGGTCTACTCCTTACGCTGGCAAAAACGCCATAGAGGAAGCCTTAGACTTATACCAGAAGATTAAAGAAATAGCATTATCTCAAGAGAAGAGCCCCTGTTCATCTTTAAACCCCTGGATTAATCTTGGTAAAATAGAGGGAGGGCGAGACAGTTACGTTGTTCCAGACTACTGTAGGATCGCAATAGAAATAGGCATTCTACCAGGAAATAGAGCCATCGATGTTTTTGAGAAAATCTCACCACTTCTAAAAGAGAAAAACTATCATCTAAAAGACATTGACGACCCAATAGAGATAGAAAAAGACAATCCAATCTTAGAGCTTATAGCCTCTATATATGATGAAATCGGTTTAAAGTTTGAAAAAACTTTCTTTCCCTCCTGGAGCGATGCACATAATCTCGCCACAAAAGGAATTCCCTCTCTCATCCTCGGCGCAGGAAAACTGGAGCTTGCCCACACTCCAAGCGAATTCGTAGATTTAAAAGAGCTTGAACAATTAAAGGAAATAATTAAAGCCCTTCTACGCTTAACTCAAACTTGACAATTGGGACAAAAATACGTGCCTCTTCCCCCCACCTCGATTCTAACTATTTTTGCCCCACAGCGAGGACATGGCTCTCCTTGCCTTCCGTGAACCTTTATAAACTTATCGAATCCCCCTACTTCCTCATCATCTGAGAAAAGAGAGGTATACTCACTCATGCCTTTGTGGTTTAAAGCTTCTTTTAAAACATCCTTTACAGAAAGATAAAGCCTTTCCAATTCGGAGGGAGATAAGGTTTTTGCCTTTCTTTCAGGATGAATTCCGGCCCTAAACAAAATTTCGTCAGCATATACATTTCCTATGCCAGCAATGAACGATTGGTCCATAAGTATAGCTTTCACCGTCTTTGAGCTCTTTGATAAACCCTCCTTAAAAAAATCAAAACTAAAATCTTCATTCAAAGGTTCAGGGCCCATATTAGCTATAGCCTTTATCTCGCTCAAATCCTTCACAAGATCCAAAGTTGCCATCCTCCTTGGGTCGCCAAAAAACAAGCTATTTCCCGTATCAAATTTAATCTCAATCCATGGATTTTTGAGATCTCCACTATCCAAACCGTAAACGAGTTTTCCTTTAAGTCTGAGATGAAAGACAAGCTTGCTTCCAGAAGAAAGCTCTAAATAGAGATGTTTGCCCCTTCTTCCCACATCTAAGACAGTATCCCCAACTATTAGCTCAGCCCTAACTCCCTTAAGTCTTGAATCGTCATATATTTTTACCTCTTCTATTTTGCTTCCCTCTAAAAGCCTTTTTAATTTTCTCCTTAAAACTTCAACTTCAGGAAGTTCCGGCATCACTAATACCTCCAACCTAATTTAAATCAGCTTTACCTCGCCCTCATAAACTACTCCCCTCTCCGCATCTACGGAAATTACCATCCCATCCCTAATTTTATTGAGTGCGCCCTCAGCCCCCACTATAACGGGTATCCCGTATTGAAGTCCAACAATTGCAGCATGTGATGAAAGCCCTCCTTCCTCAGCCACTATACCAGAAACCCTATCCATCACAGGAATATAATCTTTATCGGTCTCCCTAACTACAAGAATACAGTTCTCTTCAGCCCGGCAAATAGCATCCTCCGCACGAGGAGCAAGCACAGCTTTACCTATCACCTTAGCCTTGCCAATACCTATGCCTTTTACAAGAATCTTAGCTACGACATGAACCTTTATTAGATTAGTAGTTCCAGGGATTCCAACAGGCACACCCGCGGTTAATACAACTACGTCACCTTCCTTGATATACCCGCTTTCTAAGGCTTTATTCACGCTCAACTCAAGGAGCTTGTCTGTGCTTCTCACATCTTCAACCATTAGCGGGTATACTCCCCACGTTAAAACCAACTCCCTTAAAGTCCTTCGAGAAGGTGTCGTAGCTATTATTGGACAGTTAGGCCTATACTTCGCCACCATTCTTGCTGTAGAACCAGACTGAGTTGCCGTTATTATGGCAGATGCACCAAGGTCTCGCGCTATAGTGCAAGAAGCATGACTAACTGCATCGGGAATAGAAAGACTTATGTAAACCGACGGGTTACCTCCGTTTTTAAGTATTTCTTCCTCGGTCTTTTCTATTATCCTTCTCATAATCTTAACGGACTCAACAGGATACTTTCCTTTCGCTGTTTCCCCAGAGAGCATCACTGCATCAGCGCCATCAAAAATTGCATTGGCCACATCATTAGCTTCTGCCCTTGTAGGTCTCGGGTTATATATCATCGTCTCAAGCATCTGAGTAGCCACTATGACAGGCTTGCCAACCTTTTTACAGCTATTGATGAACCTTTTTTGAAGCAATGGAACTTCCTCGGTAGGTAATTCTACCCCCAAATCACCCCTCGCCACCATTATTCCATCGGATACATTTAATATTTCCTCGAAGTTTTGAACCGCTTGCCGGGTCTCTATCTTAGCTATTATCTTGGTGTTTCCCCCTGCCTCCTCTATTACCTTTCTAACTTCGATTAAATCACTTGCCTTTCTAACGAAAGAAATAGCAAACCAATCAACTTCCTTTTCAACACCCCATTTTATGTCTTGTATATCTTTATCCGAAAGAGCCGGTAATGAAATATCCACACCAGGAACATTAACCCCTTTATTCTCAGACAACTCCCCTCCTACAACAACTTTACAATATATATCTTGTCCCTTCACTTCAAGGACTTCCAAGTCTATCTTTCCATCATCAATGAGGATGTGGTCCCCAGGTTTAACATCCCTATAGAGGTCTGGAAAAGAAATAGACACCCTCTTTTCGTCACCCTCTACATCTTCCGGCGTCAAGATGAAAAGCTCTCCCTCTTTTAGAAATACACTCTTCTCCCTTAATCTACCGGTCCTTATCTCTGGTCCCTTCGTATCCAGCATAACCGCCAATGGAATACCTAAACGTTCTTCGACCTCCCTAACCATTTTCAGCGATCTCTCGTGACTCTCATAGGTCCCGTGAGAAAAATTCAGCCTCGCAACATTCATTCCTTCCCTGACCATCTTTTCAAGAATAGATTCGCTGTTTGACGCCGGACCAAGAGTGGCTATTATTTTTGTCCTTTTAAGGCAAGCCACTACCCCCCACCCCCTAAATACTAAGTATATCGGCCAGCTTATAAAGCTCCATATCTATTTCCTTCTTTACTTCCCAAGAATACGGTAGGTCATAAACGGAAATTCCACCTTTCTCCCAACCTACTACCTTCCCTTCCACACCCTCCATAAGAAGCTCGACGGCTTTTGCCCCAAGACGGCTAGCAAGTATTCTATCAAAGGCTGTTGGAGACCCACCTCTCTGAAGGTGACCTAAAACCACAACCCTAACCTCGTAACCCGACTTATCCAATATTTGATCCCTTATCTGAGACGCAGAGGCCACTCCCTCAGCGACTATTATAATGCTATGCGTCTTTCCTCTTTGATGTCCTCTCCGCAATTTTGCGCATACTTCCTCAATATCATAAGGGACCTCTGGAATAAGAATAGACTCTGCACCACTTGCTACTCCTGCCATAAGAGCTATGTAGCCCGATTTCCTCCCCATGACCTCAACTATAAACATCCGCTCATGAGAAGAAGCCGTATCCCTCAATCTATTAACAGCTTCAACAGCAATATTAACTGCTGTATCAAACCCTATAGTATAATCTGTTCCCGCTATGTCGTTATCTATCGTTCCAGGAACACCTATAGTTGGTATTCCTCTCTTGTTAAGTTCCCATGCCCCTTTAAAAGATCCCTCTCCACCTATAACAACCAAGCCCTCTATTCCTGCATCGTTAAGTCGCTTCACTGCCTCATTTATCCCTTCCTCAGTTTTAAACTTCTCGGAACGAGCAGTCTGAAGTATCGTCCCACCTCTCTGAAGTATCCCCCCTACATCACCAAGATTTAACTTTACAAAGTCTCCCTCCATTAAACCCAGAAAACCCCTTTTTATACCAATAACTTCAAGGTTATTATAAATGGCAGTTCTTGTAACCGCTCTTATAGCTGCGTTCATCCCAGGTGCGTCTCCACCGCTTGTCAACACTCCTATCCTTCTAATCTTCACCGACACCCGCTATCACCGTTCCATGCCTGCAAACTATCTTAGCCTTACCTCTCACTTTTATAGCAGATGTATGCATTGTAAACTGAGCAATCAGAACTTCACCTTTGTCAAGCTTCTCGGTATGATGAAATTTAGTTTCCTCTCCTCTCGTAAGCCCTATTACAGAAACGCCGTTTTCTAAAGCTTTGACTACTATAAAATCAGCCAACACTACACTTTCATCTTTCATCACTGTCCCCCCTCTCTAAAACTTAACTGATACTTCACCTTTGCTAAAAATCTTTTGAATTTCCTCCTTCAGCTTCTCTGAAGGAGAAACCCTGTACCTAGAGCTCAAGTCAAGAACCACTCTGCTATAAGTATCCTTCACCTCTATAAGAACCCTACTTTTCCCACTATATTTCCTTAGCAGTTCTTCCAGTTCAAAAAGCTTCTCCCTATCTAAAAGGTCGATATCAACAGAAATCCAAAGGCAAGGATTAAAGTGCTTAGAAGCCTCCTCAATTGGGACTACCTTAGAAGCCACAACCCTGATTCTATCTCCACTCTTATCCACATTCCCCTCAACAAGTATAACCTTCCCCTTTTTAAGAAGTTCCTCATTAACCCCTTCAAGTTTAGGAAAAACAACCACATCAATTGTTCCATCGAAGTCCTCAAGAGTTACAAGCAAGGCACTCCTCCTTTTGGCAACCTTGCTTACCATTCCCCCTACTATTACATTTCTATCTCCCTTAATAGAAAGCAACCTCTTGCTTGTTACAGTCACATACCTGAAAAACTCGTCAGCACATAAATCCAGAGGATGACAAGTTATATAAAAACCAGTAACTTCTTCCTCCCACGACAAAATTTCCTCTATGCCTGGTTCAGGAACACAGTTAAAATCGAAATCAAACATGGACTTTTGAAACAGGCCTTCCTCCTCCGCCATAGATAAAACCTTAGGAAGCATCTTAAGTTTTTGACTCCTCGAGCCGGGTAGAGAATCAAAAGCTCCCGCTTTTATTAAACTTTCTATAACCCTACTGTTAACAACCTTTAAGTTGACTCTCTTGCAAAAGTCTTCAAGACTTAAAAACTTCCCACCTTCTTCACGTGCCCTTATTATCTCGGAAATAGCGCTTTCCCCAACATTCTTAACTGCAGCAAGTCCAAACCTTATTCCGTCTCCAACTACCTTGAAGCCCACATCACTTTCATTTACATCTGGAGGGAAAATTTTTATTCCCTTTTTTCTTGCCTCTCTTATGTAAAAGCCTATCTCATCTACCTTGTTCATCTTGCTAGAAAGCAAAGCTGCCATAAACTCGACAGGGTAATGAGCCTTAAGATAAGCTGTTTGATAAGACAAAAGAGCGTAAGCTGCACTGTGAGATTTGTTAAATCCGTATCCAGCAAAATATTCCATTAAATCAAAAATCCTTTCTGCATCAACCTTGCTTATACCCCTCTCAACGGCTCTTTTTACAAAATCATCCCTCACCTGAATCATTATCTCCGCTTCCTTTTTCCCCATGGCGCGCCTAAGAAGATCAGCCTCTCCCAAAGAAAAGCCAGCCAAAATAGAAGCTATCTGCATAACCTGTTCTTGATATAAAATAACCCCATAAGTTTCTTTAAGCACCCCTTCAAGCTTTGGATGAGGATATATAACTGGTGAAACTCCATGCTTCCTTTGAATATAGTCATCCACCATGCCGCTTCCCAAAGGCCCCGGTCTATATAAAGCTAAAACTGCAATTAAATCTTCAAAACAATTAGGTTTGAGCCTCTGAAGAAGCCTTCTCATTCCTTCACTTTCAAGCTGAAACACACCAGTAGTATCACCGCTTTGAAGGAGTTCATAAGTCTTTTCATCATCGAGGGGAATCTCATCTATATCTATGGATATACCTCTACTCTTTTTAACGTTTTCAACCACATCGCTTACCATAGTTAAGGTTCTTAAACCAAGAAAATCTACCTTCAAAAGACCAAGTTTCTCAAGAGGTTTCATGGAATACTGTGTAACCACTGAACCATCAGACATCCTCTGAAGAGGGGTAAACTCCGTCAAAGGTGCAGGGGCAACAATTACACCTGCAGCATGCTGGGAAGCATGTCTGGGTAGCCCTTCAATCCTTCGTGCTGCCTCTACTAGTCTGGCCACTTGAGGATCCCCCTTAACTAACCTCGCCAGCTCAGGGCTTTCCGAAAGGGCATCTTCTATCGTAACCTTTGGGCCAGGAGGAACGAGCTTTGCTATTTTATCAACCTCTTTATAAGGCAGGCCTAAAACTCTTCCTACATCCCTTATAGCTCCCCTTGCAGCCATTGTTCCAAAGGTTATAATATGCGCCACCCTATCCTCCCCATATTTTTGTCGGACATAGTTTATAATTTCATCCCTTC
>LGFB01000042.1 GCA_001508835.1 bacterium 42_11 | reverse complement strand
AATGCTACTTCTAGGAGTTTAGTTATTTTGGATGAAATAGGAAGAGGCACGAGCACTTATGATGGCTTAAGTATTGCATGGGCTGTTATAGAATATCTCTATAATTTTGTAGGAGCAAAGGTTCTCTTTGCAACCCACTATCATGAATTAACGGAGCTTGAAAAATACTTGCCTGCACTTAAGAATTATCATATGGCCGTTAGCGATGATGGAGGTGAGCTCACCTTCTTGTATAAAGTTCAACCTGGAAGCGCGAACAAAAGTTATGGAATAGAGGTTGCTAAGATTGCCGGACTTCCGTCGGAGGTTATAAGGAGAGCCAATGAGATTCTTAGAAGACTTGAAAGCAAAGAATCAAAAATGTTTTCCCCCAAGCAGCTTGTGTTATTTAGCGATTAAAATGGGGTGTTTTTATCTTGAGAAGAATTCTTAAGTTACCGCAGGAAGTTGTTGCTAAAATAGCAGCAGGTGAGGTTGTTGAAAGACCTGCTTCTGTGGTTAAGGAGCTTGTAGAGAATGCCTTGGATGCCTTTTCTAAGGAAATAAGGATTTATGCTAAGGAGGGAGGAAAAGATTTAATAAAGGTTTCCGATGATGGAGTTGGAATACCAGCAAGCGATGTAGAGCTTGCTTTTGAAAGGCATGCTACTAGTAAGATAAGTGCTTTAGATGATTTAACAAAGCTGGAGACTTTAGGTTTTAGGGGAGAGGCTTTGCCAAGCATTGCGGCGGTTTCAAAGGTGGAACTTATTACTAAAGCTCAGGAGGAAGATATCGGGACTCGGATAATTATAGAAGGTGGGAAGAAGGTTTTTAAGGAAAACGGATTCTTTAGGCAAGGCACAACCATAACGGTTCGTTCTCTATTTTATAATTTACCTTTAAGAAGGAAGCTCTTGAAAAGTTCTTCTACAGAGTGGAACAGGATTCTTAAGATAGTTTTAGCTTACATTCTTGCTTTTCCGGAAGTTAAGTTCTATCTTTACAAGGGGGAAGAGCTCTTTTTAAGTAGCGGTACCAGCTTGGAGGAAAGCTTAAAAAGAGTGTTTGGTGGTGATTTTTTGAAAAATATGCGCCAAATTAGCTTTGCCCAAGAGAAATATAGTGTTTCAGGATTCGTTTCCGCTTGGGGGGAAGGAAGCGGAGAGTTTTTTATTTTTGTAAATAACAGGCCTGTTAAAAGTGACATTATTAAAAAGGCGGTGGCAGAAGCTCTTTCAATTCCCCCGGGTAGATTTCCCGTTAGAGGTTTTATAAAAATCAATGTAAACCCTTCTCTTATTGATCAAAACGTTCATCCTGCTAAGTTAGAAGTTAGATTTTTTGAACCTGGTGCAGTTTATTCTGCCGTTTACAATGCTATTAGAAGAGCTTTTTCGATAAGGGAACCCTCTTTTGGAGGCTTTAGGAGCTCTGTCCCGAAATTTTCTGACGAGGAAAGCTCTTTATCTTTTAAGGAGAGCTTGTTTGAATATGAATGTAAAATAAAGGGAGAAGAAAAGAAACGTTCCCCAATTAGGGTTCTTGCTCGAACAAGTAAAGGCTATTTTTTAGCTGAAACTGAAGATGGCATTTGGATAATAGACCCTCATGCCCTTCTTGAAAGGTTACTTTTTGAAAGATTAAGAAACACAAGAGTTACCGTTCAGCTAATTGCTCCGATTGTTCTCCACTATGATTCTTATCTTTCATCGGTGATAAAAGATAAAATTGAAGTTTTAAAGGAAGTTGGTTTTGAATTAGAGGAGTTTGGCGGGAATGCCTTTTTGCTTAGGGGGGTGCCTTCTCCTTTATCGAATTTAAGACTGAATTGGGGGGAGGCCATAAAATCTTTATTTAAAGAGGGTAGCTTGGATTTGATTAAGGCATGGGCTGATCTTGCTTGTCATGCGGCCCCTAAGCTGGGAGATATTGCAACTCCTGAAGACATGCAAAGATTGTTAAATGAACTGTATGGATTTGGTGATTTTGATCTTTGTCCTCACGGGAGGCCTATAAGATACTTCTTGAGCTACAGGGAGATAGCGAAGTGGTTAGGAAGATAATAATAGTTATTTTAGGACCTACAGCGGTAGGGAAAACAGATATCTCTATCAGTATTGCTGAGAAATTCGAGTGTGAAATAATCTCTGTTGATTCGAAACAAATATATAAGCTTATGGATATTGGAACTGCAAAACCGCCGCGTGAAGTAAGGGAAAGAATTCCTCATCATCTTATCGATATCGTTTTTCCAGATGAGATTTACACGGTGGGGGATTTTTGCGTAGATGCTGCTAAACTTGTTGAGTCCATCTCTGTTCGAGGAAAAGTTCCTCTAATGGTTGGTGGTACTGCCCTTTATTACTGGCTTTTTCTTAGGAACCCGATTTCCAATTTGCCTAAAGCGGACCACGAATTGCGAGAAGAGCTTATTAAATTGGGAAAGAAGAAACTTTATGATAAATTGTTGGAAGTAGACCCCATAAGTGCGAATAGAATTCATCCTAATGATCTTCAAAGAATCGTTCGTGCCTTGGAGGTGTTTTACCTTACGGGTAAGCCTTTAAGTTATTGGCTTACTTTTGAGGTAGAAAAAAGCGATAAGTACGAGGTTCTTTGGTTGGGATTAAATAGAGATAGGAATGAACTTTACGAGAGGATAAATCGTAGGGTGGACGAAATGATATCTAAAGGTCTTGTAGAAGAAGTTAGAGGTTTGCTTGACATGGGATATTCTCCTGATTTACCTGCTTTGAGAGGTCATGGTTATAGGGAGATTTGTGACTATTTTAAGGGGAAATGCTCGTTGGAAAGAGCCATAGATGAAATTAAAAAGGACACAAGGAATTACGCCAAAAGACAACTAACGTGGTTTAGAAAATGGAAGGATGTAGAATGGTTTCATCCCGATGAATCTGATAAGGTAGTAACGAGGGTGGGAAGGTGGTTAGATGCAAGGTTTAAGCAAATACGTTGATATGGCTCTAAAATTAGGGGCTGTCGAGGCTGTCCTTGCTCCTGTGGAAAAGCTTGTTATTGACTATCGCTTTTATCTTAAGTGTAGGTTTGGTTGTCCTAATTGGAACAAATATTGGACTTGTCCCTCTGCGCCGGGATTTCCGGCCCCTTGGGAATTCGAGAATATTATCAGATCTTATTCCATCTTTTTAGCAATTCATACTTTATGTGAGGAGGATAATCAGAAGATATCTTTCGAGATTGAAGAGTCGGCATTTAAAGATGGCTTTTTGCTTGCCTTTAGCATATCAGGTTGTTCAATTTTATGTAACCGTGATTGCACTTACCCTGATTCTCCTTGTAGGTATCCACAAAGGGCGCGTCCTACTCCTTCTGCGGTATGTATTGACGTTTATAAGACTGCAAAATTGCTTTCAATGAATTTCGAGTTTGGAAAACCTGATTGGTATAGCTACGTTCTTTTGTTATGAAGATAATAGTCTCTCCTGAAATTGGTTTTTGTTTTGGTGTTAAAAGAGCCGTTAATATGGTGGAGAAACTCCTTAGCGAGTTAGAAGAGGTTTACGTTGTTGGAAGCTTAATCCACAACTCCTTAGAGATGGAGCGCTTACGTCATAAGGGGTTAATTAGTGTAAAAAGTGCTGAGGATGTTCCTGCAGGTTCTATTGCTGTTGTAAGGTCTCACGGGCTTAAAAAAGAAGAGATAGGACTGCTTATTAAGAACAAGGTTAAGCTAATTGATACCACTTGCCCTTTTGTTAAACGAGTTAAGAGCGAGGCACAGCGCATGTTGGAAAAGGGTTACAAGGTCTTGTTGTATGGAGATCCTGAACACCCTGAGGTTCAAAGCGTTACCAGTTACCTTGAAGGCGAAGTTTTAGTGGTTAGGGAAGAAGGGGACTTGGATTTTATTTCTATATTTGATAAAATAGGCTTAGTATCTCAAACTACTCAAGAACTAGATGCTTTTATAAAAATGGCGATAGCTGTTTCTCGAAGAGCAAGAGAAGTAAGAATCGTTAATACCATATGTGATGCCACTGTTAGAAGAAGAAGAGCTTTGATGGATTTGATTTCAAGGAGCGATGCTCTCTTAATTGTGGGTGGGAAGAATAGCGCCAACACAGGAAAGTTAGCAAGCTTATCTAAAAAATATTTAGGGGAGAAGACTTACCATATTGAGTTTCCCAAGGAAATTTCAAGGGGGTGGTTTGAGGGTATAGAGCGTTTAGGTCTAGCCAGTGGTGCTTCTACGCCTGACTGGCAGATAGGGGTGGTTTTGGCTATATTGAAAAAGTATGGGGGTGAAGTTTGTAATGAATGTGGTTCAGATAAACGAAGGTACTCCTTATCCCATTGAGATTCGACAGCCCCAAAAAGGAGATATCGTCGAAGGGAGAATTGTGCAGGTTAAACCGGAAGAGATAATAGTAGATATAGGAACGAAAACGGAGGGGGTGATCCCTCAAAGAGAATGGTCGGCGCCATTTATTGTTGAAAAGGATAAAGAGCCAGCGGGAGGAGATAAAGTAAAGGTTTATGTTTTAGACATAGGAAAAGGAGAAGATGGTTTAATTCGTCTTTCAAGATGGCGTGCTATTTTCGAAGAGGCATGGAATTTCATAAGGGATGCTAAGAATGAGGAGAAGATAATAACAGTAAAAGGGCTCAGGAAAGTTAAAGGTGGTTTAATGGTTGACGTTTTTGGAGTGGAAGGATTTATTCCACTATCTCACCTTTCTCTTCCTGACAAACCTGTGTCTCCTTGGAAATTTAAAGATAAGGACATTCAGGTTAAAATTGTAGAAGCTGACAAGAGAAGAAGAAGAATAATTCTCTCAAGGAGGGCAGTCCTCGAAGAGGAGGTTCAGAAGGAGAAGGAAAGATTTTTCTCGGAGTTACAGGAAGGAGCTATCGTGGAAGGTAAGGTTAGCGGTATCACAAAATTTGGAGTTTTTGTTGATTTAGGACCGGTAGAGGGATTAATTCATTTGAGCGAGCTTTCATGGGGTAGAGATGTAAACCCAAGAGATGTGGTGAGGAAAGGGCAAAAAATTAAGGCAAAGGTTATAGAATTTAACCCGGAACAGGAGCGCATTTCTTTGAGTTTGAGACAGCTTCAACCTGATCCATGGAGTACAGTTGAAGAAAAGTATAGGCTTGGGGAAGTTTACGAGGGTAGGGTGACGCGAATAACTAACTTTGGGGTTTTTGTTGAGCTCGAGCCAGGAGTTGAAGGAGTCATTTTCTTGAGAGATTTAGATTGGGATAGGGTAGATAATCCTAGAAAGGTATTAAGGGAGAACCAGAGGATAAAAGTGAAGGTTCTGAGCTTGGACGCTTCTCAGAAAAGAATGAGGCTGGGAAGAAAACAACTTTTGGACCCGTGGGATGGCGTTACGGAACTCGTAAGAGAGGGAGATATTATTAAGGTTAAGGTCACAAAAATTGCGGACTTTGGTGCTTTTGCGGAGATTAAACCCGGTGTTGAAGGACTTATTCACGTCTCACACTTGGCTAAAGGGAGAGTAAAACATCCCAGTGAGTGTGTCCGAGAGGGAGACGAAGTAGAAGTAAAGGTTCTTGAGGTAAGACCTGAAAGTAAGAGAATAAGGCTAAGTATAAGGGAGCTCATTCTTGAGAAAGAGAGAGAAGAAAAGAGAAGGAAAGAGGAGGAAAGGAAAGAACAGGAGGAAAAACTTAAGGAAGATATGAAGGAGATAATAGGTGAGGAACCTACCATAACAATGGGAGATATCATGAATTGGAAGAAACTCCTAAAAAGCAAGTAGGTGATAATGCCTTTGAAGGAAAGGTTCAAATTGAGAATATATGGAGACCCTATACTTCGCAGGAAGACCGAAGAGATAAAGGAATTTAATGATTCCTTATCTTCCCTCGTAGAGAGAATGATAAAAGTGATGTTTGAAAAAGATGGCATAGGATTAGCTGCCCCCCAGGTGGGGATTTCCAAAAGAATTGCAGTAGTTCTTAAGGATAATGAGCCAAAGGTTTTAATTAATCCCACTGTTGTGGAAGCTAGCACTGACATGGTTGAAGAAAAAGAGGGTTGTCTTAGTTTTCCTGAGATTTACGAGGTTATAAAGAGACCTCGGTGGGTTAAAGTTAAAGCTTTCGATCTCGATGGCAAAGAATACCTGATCGAAGGTGAGGGGCTTTTGGCGAGAGCTCTACTTCATGAGATAGATCATTTAGATGGTAAGCTTATAATAGATTATCTCTCGCCAGCGCGTAGAGCTATTATAAAATCTAAGATGAGGAAGTTGTGGGCAAAGTGAAAATAGTTTTAGCTGGAAGTGGAAAGTTTGGGATACCTTCTTTTGATCGAGTTTGTAGAGCTTTTGATGTTATAGGAGTTATAACGCAGAAGGATAAGCCTAAAGGGAGAGGCTATAGGTTATCTCCCACACCGGTTGCTATTTGGGCAGAGAACAAAGGCTTAAGAGTGTGGAAGCTCTCTTCAATAAGGGAGTTTTCTCCCGTAGGAGATCTCCTGTTAATAATAGATTGTGGTTTTATAATTCCCCGTGATATTATAGAGGCCTACCCTCAAGGGGTGATAGCTCTTCATCCTTCTCTGCTCCCAAAGTATAGAGGACCGGACCCCATAAGAAGGGTGTTGCTATCTGGGGAGACGGAAACGGGGGTAACTACCTTCTTTGTCACTGATAGAGTTGATGCTGGTGATATAATACTTCAGGAAAAAGTTAGAATAGGAGAAAGGTGTTCCTATGGTGAGCTTTTTAGCATATTGGCAGAAAAAGGTGCCGAGCTTGTGGAAAAGACACTGGACTTGATAAGATTAGGGAATGTCATCAGAAAACCGCAGTCTGATGAGGAAGCTACTTATGCTCCTAAACTCCGAAAGGAAGATCGCTTTATAAACTGGAGTCAATCTTCGGTTTACATAGATAGACTTATTAGAGCATTGAGTCCTGAACCAGGGGCTTTGACAACTTTTAGGGGCAGGCTTTTGAAGGTCTTTGAGTCTGAACCAGTTATAAAAGGATGTAATGGACTTCCAGGAGAGGTTGTAGATATAAAGGAAGAGGGAATTATGGTCTGTACAGGAGAAGGTGCTCTATTGATTAAAAAGCTTCAGCCTGAGGGTAAAAGGGTAATGTTTGCTACGGAATTTTGCTGTGGTTATAAACCTTTAAGGGGTGAGGTTTTAGGAAAATGAAAGCAGAATACATTAACCCGTTTGTTAGCGCTTTTTTTAATGTTTTGAAGCAAACAACTCAAATTGATGGTAAAAGAGGTCAGTTAACGTTGAGAACGAACTTCCTATCTCCTTATGAAGTAGCTGTTATTATAGGCTTGATAGGAGATTTAGAGGGTCAGGTGGTTTATACTATGCAAGAAGATGTGGCTAAGAACTTGGCTTCTGCTATGATGATGGGTTTTCCTGTAGAGGAGTTAAACGATCTTGCGAGAAGTGCTATAAGTGAGTTTGCAAATATGGTTACAGGAAATGCTGTTATACTTCTTGGATCTAAAGGTTTAAAGATTAACATTTCTCCTCCTACTTTGGTGAAGGGCAAAGATATAGAAATCACGTTTGAGGTTCCTATGCTAAGTATCCCTATTTCTACTCCGCTTGGGGATATGGAAATCGATGTTGCCATTCGAGAGAAAACCTAAGTTTTAAATGGTGGTTCTAATGTTTAGTTTCTTTTTGATGTCATGGGGGGTGAAGAGGCGGTGGCAAGGATTGTTATCGATGGGGAGAGGTGCAAGAGTTGCGGATTATGCGTTAAGGCCTGTCCACAGCAGCTTATAGTTATCTCGACTAAGCTAAATAGCAAAGGCTATAGACCTGCAATGTTTGTAGATGCTGACGGAAAATGTATAGGATGTGCTTTTTGTGCTATTTCTTGTCCTGATGTCGCTATAGAGGTTTACAGGTGAAAAGGGGGGATGCCGGTATGGGAGAAAAGCTTCTCATGAAGGGCAATGAGGTTTTCGCGGAAGCTGCTGTGAGGGCAGGTTGTAGGTATTTCTTTGGGTATCCAATAACGCCTCAAAATGAAATTCCGGAATACATGTCTTGGCGTTTGCCTGAAGTGGGTGGAGTTTATCTTCAAGCCGAGAGCGAGGTTGCCGCTATTAATATGGTTTTTGGAGCCGCTGGTGCGGGAGGCAGAGTTCTAATATCTTCCTCAAGTCCTGGTATAAGTTTAATGCAGGAAGGGATCTCCTATATAGCAGGTGCTGAGTTGCCTTGTGTGATTATAAACGTGGTTAGAGGAGGACCAGGGTTGGGAGGTATCTTACCAGCTCAATCGGATTACTTTCAAGCTACTAAGGGAGGAGGGCATGGAGATTATCACCTTATAGTTCTGGCTCCACATACTCTTCAGGAAGCATTTGATCTTACCATGCTTGCTTTTGAGTTAGCTGATAAATATAGGAACCCTGTAATGGTATATGCTGATGGTTTCTTGGGGCAAATGATGGAACCTGTTGAGTTAAGAGATCCGATAGATCTCTCTTCCCTTCCTCCAAAGCCTTGGGCTATCACTGGTGCAAAGGGACGAGAAAGAAATCTTATTAAGAGTTTATATTTAGAGGGAGAGAAGTTAGAGGCTCATAATTTTAAGTTGAAAAAGAAGTACGATGAAATAGCAAAAAATGAGGTTAGATACGAACTTTATATGATGGATGACGCAGAAGTTGCGATTTCTGCATACGGGACAAGTGCGAGAATATCTAAAACAGCTATAAAAATACTTAGGGAGAAGGGATTTAAGATTGGCCTTATAAGGCCAA
>LGFB01000041.1 GCA_001508835.1 bacterium 42_11 | reverse complement strand
TGAATCGAAGAGCCTGTATTTGCTCAACCACCTTGGGATTTGTAAACTCACAAATCATGCGCACTAAGCACAAATAAGGGCTTGAAAAATGAAAAGGCTGGTTATATAATATATACCGCGAGCCGGAGTGGTGGAATTGGGAGACACGCTGTCTTGAGGGGGCAGTGGGTTTTTTACCCGTGCGGGTTCAAATCCCGCCTCCGGCACCATAAAGAAAGAAAAGCCCTCCAGCTTTACCATGCTGGAGGGCTTTTAAATTATATTACCGTCTCTCCTCCAGGAGCTAAAACCTCACAGGAAACTCCTAACATTTCCGCTTTTTTAGCAAACTCCTTTGGGTCTGCCTCAATAAGGGGCCAGGTACTATAATGCATCGGGATAACTTTCTTTGGCCTTATCAATTCAAGAGCCCTAAGGGCATCATCGATGTCCATAGTAAAGTTTCCACCTATCGGAAGAAGAGCAACATCTATCCCCTCATCTTTAAGCAGTGACATGTCTGCTATAAGACCTGTATCACCAGCGTGATAAATCTTTTTCCCTTCAAAGGAGATCAAAAAGCCACAGGGATTTCCCCCATAAATCACTCTATCACCTTCTACTATCCCAGAACCATGAGAAGCAGGAATCATTTTAACTCTACCAAAAGGAAAGCGGGCGCTCCCTCCCACATGCATAGGGTGTACCTTAGCTCCTTTCGAAGCACAATAATTAGCCAATTCAAAGACAGCCACTATGGTAGCACCTGTGGCTTTTGCAATATCTATAGCATCTCCAAGGTGATCTCCATGTCCATGAGTCACAAATATGTAGTTCAAATCTTTAAAATCATCTGGCTTGGCCGAAGCTTGCGGATTACCTTTCAAAAAAGGATCAATTAAAGCCTTTAAACCCTCCCCCTCCACATAAAAAGCAGCGTGTCCAAGAAACTTAAGCTTTGCCATTTCAAAGAACACCTCCTATCTTATGAAAGGTAATATTATCTTAACATATTTTAGTCTCTTTAAAGCGAGGTCATCTCTACCCTTAAGGTCTTGCAGAAAGTGCCACTTTTCGTCGCCCTCAAACATAACCATCACTAAACTCCTTCTTAAAAGGAGATTTTCCCAATCGGGCTGTTTTAAAGCAAATGGATTCCAATTTGGCAAAATTGCACCCGAAAACAAGGGATAACTTCCCGGCTCAAGGTCAACGATCATCCATTGAGTTAACCCCCATGCAAGCTTAACCATCTCGGAACTTAGGGAGTGGCTATAGGGTATTATCTGAAAACCTCCTACTTCTCCCAGAGAAGAGGTTGACACACATATAACCCCTGGATGATTAGCTCTAACTCTACCTATACCAGTATATTGGCTTCCTGTAAACCTACCGATCCCCTCTACAGGCTTTATAACTCTTCCCAAAACTTCTTTCTTACCAGATATGTAAATAGCTGTGACATAACCTCCAATCCTATTTTCGAAGATGATCTCGAAAATCCCACTACTTTTCCCCAAAACCTCTATCCTTAATAGTTTAGGAATACCATCGTAAGGATAAAAATCAACCCTACTACCGACAAAGGGAGAATATCCTCCGCCAAATATCGACTCTTGAGGGCGTATATCAGTGATAATAGAACTTGTAGACCGCGCCCCTGACGAAAAGGTATCTTTTGGAAGGACACTCAAAAGCCCCTCCTTCTTAAGTACATGAATCGCATTTACAGCAGACGCAACAACGCTGTTAACATTTCCCCACTTAGAAGCCGTAAAGGGTCTCCTGTTAAAATCCACCGCAGGGGAAAGAACTTTTCCACACTCTATCCATTTACCACCTTCTATAATTCCAATCCTGCCATCCTTTTCATTTTCGATAAATATGCTAAAGGAAAAGGCAAGACAATCAGAGGCGCAAGTCATCCCCCCTATAAATAGGGTAACCACTAATATCACACTTGCAAGCGCTTTACTTATGCCAGATCCGCTCCTCTCTTCCTATTTTAAGGGTTGAAATGATTGAGCTATAGAGCTAAATACCCCCAAAAAGCGCTGATAACCATTAAGATTAGCTTCCAAGTTCAAAATATAAGCTAAACCATTTGAAACACAATAGTATTGCTCAACATATATGGGGATCTCCTCCCCTGTAGAACCTACCACATTAGCAGTGAAAACCCTTTTTATAAATTGTCTTCCTCGAATATCAAGGGTTGTTTCCAGGTACTTTTTGTATCCCGGCAAGCTTGACAAAACGTTAGACTCCACAGCAGCTGCATAATCCTTAAGGGGAAAGCCCACAGGAATATTCTCTATAACGACAGTAAAATCGGCTGTCACAACACCGTTCTCAATATACACATAATTCACATAAGGAGTACCTTCCGGAATATCCTGATTGGGTATTGGATTCAGATACCAGCTTGGCGGCACACCAATCGAAAAGTATCCTTTAGGATCTTTATAGCTTGACCATCCAGGAGGCAAAACAGGCATTGGCAAAGGTCCAGGCATAGGTGTAGGTTGAGGCATAGGCATAACTTGAGCCGGTGGCACTACCATCCCACCCTGCCCCTGTTGCTGCTGTTGCTGACCCTGACCAGGCATAACTTGAGCCGGTGGCATCATCATCCCACCCTGCCCCTGTTGCTGCTGTTGCTGACCCTGACCAGGCACAACCTGAGCCGGCGGCATCATCATCCCACCCTGCCCCTGTTGCTGCTGTTGCTGACCCTGACCAGGCATAACTTGAGCCGGTGGTGCCACGACTTTAGAAGAAAAAGCAACACTACTTATAATTTTCTCCACTATATCCTTGTATGTAGGATAAAACCTCTCTTCAATAACAGTATTTATAATAAAAGCGTTCCCCAGTGTCTTTCCATAGTAAAGGGTAGAGACCCCTTTAATACCTTCACGAGTAGCGAAAGAATAAACCTCTTTTATGGCCTCAATGCCACCTTTCAGTAAGCTCTTCTCCTGATTCAAGATTTGAAACTGCGTAACATTCATGCTTTCCTTAAACATCTCAATTGCATTTTGCTTTTCCTCATCCAAGCTAACGTTAGGTTCAAGAACAAAGATCAAAATAGACACCCTTTCAACACCAGGAGCGGTAATAAAAACAGTTTCATCTTCCATATCCTCCTCCACATTCCAAGAAGAAGGGAGTTCTATAGAAAGCTTTCCATCAAGCAAAGATTTAGTTACAAAATCCTGAGCGTATATAATACTTCCCCCCAACAATCCTAAACAAAGGATCCAAAACCAAACCTTTTTCCTTCTCATTCGAACTCCCTCCCTTACTTTAAACTCAATTTCAACTTATTCTTAATATTAACACAACCTACGGACAAAGTGAACATTGGAAAACAAATCTTATAGAAGGGAAAATACAAGATAGAATAAAATTCAAGCTGTTAAAAACTTATAGAGGCAATACCTACTCAAAAATCCAATTTCATGCCATCTGATGCAGCCTTAATATTTAGACCTGTTACTTTGGAAAGTTCTTCCGCAATAACCCACGGCTTTTTAAAAAGCATTCCTCTTCCGAAGTGAGTCATTATAGCTAAAGAGGGATTAGCCTTCTGAAGAATCTTTAGAACATCATCCAAAGAAAGGTGGTCTATTTCTTCTCTCTTCTTATGGAGGGTTACACTTAATATCATAATATCAGCCTTAAAAAGAAAAGGTATCTCGTCAAAAAACTTCGTATCTACGACAATAGAAAGGGATCTTTCCTTATCTGAAGAAAATTTAAAACCAAAGGTTTCAACACCGTGATGGATAAGGGGAATAACTTCAAGAGAAAAACCGTCGAGTTCGAAAACCCCTTTCCCCAGAGTAACTATCCCATTAAGATAACTCCTCAAATACCTTAAGATTACCCTGTCGTCTCCATCTAATGCATCCGATGGGGCAAGGAGAATACCTCGCGGAGAAAATCCTCCCTCGGTCATAGCTTCTATCATGGTGTTTACATCAGCGCAGTGGTCAAGATGCCTATGAGAAAGCAGTATATAATCTAGGGTCATAGGGTCCAGCTTGGGGCGACTCTCTACACACCTAACGAGGCAACCCGGTCCCGGATCTATCAGTATGTTTTTACCTGCATAATTTAACCATATACCTCCTGATGCTCTAAGCTGCTTAAAGACCACAAATCTCGACCCTGCTGTGCCTAAAAACTTCAACCATCCCATTTTCAATCAGCAAGTTTTATACTCATAGCCAAGTCAAGGTTCTCCAAAAACCATTTTACCGTTCTTTTTATACCTTCCTCTATACCAACCGTTGGAGACCATTTAAGAAGCTCACGTGCAACAGATATATCTGCCCATGTTTTAGGCACATCAGCTGGGTGAGGCGGTAAAAAGTTTTTTTTGGCTTTTTTCCCCAGGTTATCTTCTATTAGAGAAATCACATAGTTGAGCTTTACAGGTCTATCACTTCCAAGGTTTATCCTTTGGAAACCTTTAAGGTTCAACGCCCTTATAGTTCCCTCTGCAATATCATCTACATATGTAAAATCCCTCTCTTGATTACCATCGCCGAAGATCGATATCTCCTTGTCTTCCAATATAAGCCTCGTGAATTTAAATATACTCATGTCAGGTCTACCTGCAGGGCCATAGACTGTAAAGTATCGCAGTATGGTAAGATCCAAACCATAAAGGTAATGATAAGAATAAGCCCAACATTCCGCTCCCCTCTTCGAGGCAGCATAGGGAGAAAGTGGAGTGTCCGCCTTCGCAGACTCTAAAAATGGAAGTTCATTTAAACCATAAACACTTGAAGTAGAGGCAAGTATTAGCTTTTTCACACCATATCTTCTCGAAGCCTCAAGGATGTTTAAATTCCCAAGTTCGTTTGTCCTCAAGTAAACCCATGGATCTTCTAAACTTCTCCTAACTCCCGCTCGGGCAGCAAGATTTATAACGGCTCTAAAACGATGCTTACTAAACAAAGAAAAAACTTCATCCTTTTCTCCTATATCTATTTTTTTAAATATAAATCCCTTTTTCGCAAGAAGTCTGCTAAGCCGCCATTCCTTTAATCTAACATCATAACTATCGTTAAGATCATCCACTCCTAAAACTTCTTCTCCCTTAGCTAAGAGAAGCTCTGCCACCTTACTGCCTATAAAGCCAGCACATCCAGTAAGGAGTATCAAAGCTTACCTCCTCCCAGAGTTAAATCTATTAGTCTGTCCATTTCTTTCTTTAATTCAACAGGTAGACCCGGAATCTCAAGCTTCATGAACCCCCTAACGATTAGAGATCTTGCTTCGTCCTCGCTTAAACCCCTTGCTTCAAGATAAAATATCTCTTCCTCACTAAGCCTACCCACGGCTGCTTCGTGAGAAAGTTCCACATCATCACGAAAAGCAGTTAACTCAGGAATTGCACTTATAAATCCCCCATCCTCAAGCAAAACACCATGGCATTCTACATGTCCCTTACACTCCGCTCCCTTACCTTCAAGATTAGCTCGAGAGATAACCCTTCCGCCGGTGCTGACGGCTCTCGAGATGGCCTCTCCCCTAGAATTTTCACCTTCAAGAATTAGTTTGGAACCTATATCTACAAGAGAGCCCGGTGGGGCATATATAACTGAATAGCTCCTTGCAACGCCATTTCTCCTCACAATCATTCTTGGATAGGCCTTTACATGCTTAACTTCTCTTAAAGTAACATAGTTGGAAATGTAAGTTCCCTCTTCTTCGACCAGAATAGCGCTTTTGGGATAAACTTCCACTTGGGGAGCCCAAGAGTGAAACATGCTATAGCTTAAGAATGCTCCCCTTTCAACAAAGATTTCAGTAACAGCATAATGATTTCCTGAAGAAACGTGAGAAGAAGTTAAACAACCGGTTACAAGGTGAACTTCAGAACCCTCTTCCGCTACTATTACATTATGGACTATTTGGGAAAAGGCCTCGCTCCTTAATATGTAACAAGCTTGCAAGGGGAGAAAAACTTTGCTTCCTTTCTTAGCCCTCGCAAACAATCCCCTTAAAGGGGCACTATTAACCTTTTTTGTTACTTCATCTTCATCTGGAGAAACAAGCTTCCAAAAATATTTTTCTCTGACTTCCGGGAAACGCTCTAAAGCCTCGGCTATGGGCATCGCTTCTAAACCTGTTTCTCTGACCATGGAGAGAAGAACTTGATCATCTGTCAAAGCAAAACTTCCAGCCTTATCTTTAGCTTCCGGATCGAAACCGAAACTTCTTATCTTCTCATCAGCTAACAGGTCTCTTTGCATATTTCACACCCCTTATAACCTTGCTCTCTTATAGTGGTAAGAATATCCCAAGGGTTTTTATCGCAAACCAGTTTTCCATCGATAAGCACGTGAGCCTTATCTACCTTAACATAATCTAAAAGATACCCTGTATGGGAAACTATAAGAGCGCTTTTAGTATAACTTTTAGGTTGTCTCCTTACACAAGAACCCCTTTCAAGAAGTCTGTTTATAGCATCACCAACAAGAGCGATACTTTCAAGATCAACCCCCGATTCTGGTTCATCAAACATGATGAACTTTGGGTCCTGAGCAAAAAGCTGAAGTAGCTCCGCTCTTTTTCTTTCCCCTCCAGAAAACCCCCTATTTACTTCTCTGTTAGCGTGCTCCTCAAGCTTCAGGAAAGAATACAGCTCCTCAGAAAAACCGTTGCCCTTGGAAAGGATTTCAACAAGCTCCCTAAGCTTGACCCCCTTGACAGCGGGCGGAGATTGAAAAGCTATACCTATTCCCAACCGCGCTCTCTCCCAAATTGGCAAATTATTTATCACTTTACCATAAAACTTTATCTCTCCCTTAAGAATTCTGCAATGTGGTGAGCCCATTATAGTCATAAGAAGAGTGGTTTTCCCACTACCATTAGGACCGAATAGAATGTGAACTTCACCTTCCTGTATAGTAAGGTTCACTCCCTTTAGCAGCGTTTTTCCCCCTATTTCTACCCAAAGGTCTACTATCTCAAGCAATTTTATCAACCTCCCGATGAAGTATTATATCACATCAGAATAGAAATAATTCCTCCCAACCCGTATATCATCAGTATATTAAATAAAATCTTAAAATAAAGCCTATCCATAGTCAAAGCTAGAAACAGGAGAAAAGGAAGTAATCCCAAAATAACAAGAAACACCTCATTAACGCCAGAAAGCTTCAATAGGGAAGCAAATTTCTCCCCCAAAGCGGAAAAGAAACCGGACAACCCCAGAACAGACGGAACAAACATTACCCCCAAAGCAAAGGGCTTATAAGGAAAAGGAACGATAAAAAAGGGTATCAACAAAGAGCACCCTAACAACACAACAAGGGGAGCCTTTCTCTTAATGGAAATCCTAACCCTCGATGTAAGCTTTGGAGATACCAGAGAAACCAAGACAGCTCCCAAGCAAAGAAAAAAACTTATCTCTCGTAGAGAAATAAAGAAATGGCGAGGGCGAAAAGGAGCGAAGGGAGGAGGGAAGAGGGGATGAAACTCCCGTGGGGTATGTGAAAATCCAAAAGCGGTGGAAATACATAGAATAAAAAAAATATAAAACACAAAAGCACAGAAAGCGATACTATTAAAAGGGTGTAGCTCCTCTTTCGCTTTAAATCCAAACTTTCTTTCCAATGAAAGCTTACCTCCTCGCTCCTTGACAAAGCCTTCCAAAGCACATATTCTTCCCATAAATCTGGAAAGCTCTCTTTTAGGTTTCTTAAAAATACCTCTCTTTCCTCTTGAGAAAGCCTTTCGTTCTTAAGCAACTCAAGAAGCTTTTGGGCTTCCTCTCTATTCAGGTCCACATTACCTCCCTTAAATCCTTAAGAGCTCTGCTAAATCTCTTCCTCACAGCTTCAACAGACATTCCAAGCTCCCGCGCTATTTCCTCATGAGTCAATCCCTCTTTAAACCTAAGGTATATTATCGCTCTTGTCTCCTTGGGAAGCTTGGAGAGCGCCTCCTTAAGGGCGCTCTCCAAGTCTATCTCTTCTTCATAACTGCCATTATCTCCAATTTCTCTACCATTATCAGAAAGTTCCTCTATACTCACGCTCTTCCTGCTTTTCCTTTTCATGCTTAAGAAAGTTGTTAAAACTATCTTTCTAAGCCAAGATCTAAAAGGATACTCAGGGCGATAAGTCCCCAAAGACTTATAAAGCTTCCATAAGCTCTCTTGAAATAATTCTTCAGCTTCATCATAAGAAGAGGCCAAAGACAAAACTACAGACTTTAAGAAACCCTGATATCTATAAACAAGGTATTCAAAATACTTATCTTCTAAAATAGCACGCTCTACAACTTCTGCATCACTAAGCCCGTCTAATTCCTTAATATCTGTAAACGTTATACTAAGAGAAAAAGGTAAGTTCAAAATTAAAAACCTCCCCTCGCTCTAACAACTATCCTGAATCTACCATAAGGTGTATCAATCCAAACGTTAGCTCTCCTTACGCCACTGGGAAGAAGAGATCCATTGATTCTGACACGGAAAGTCCGAGAATCACGGGGCGGAATAAAAGCCTCATACGGATAAACCCTAAGCCAAGGCGCGGTATCTAAAATGCTAACTTTTACTAAGGTTGGAGTATTATTCCTGACACGGAAAACTTTTTCCCTAACCTCCCCATGAAAAACTCTTCCAAAGTCAATACGGTTTGGTGCTACCGAGATAGCATTTCCAGGATGATACCAACCAGGCGGACGCCTAACAACAATTCTAACATCTACAGCCCCCCACGGGAAGTAGAAGGTAACAATCCCATCAATTGTATCCGAAGGAAAGTCGTCTATATAAACAAATATGGGGAACGGATAACTACCGAAAGGAGGAATCACTACATAACTCCGAGACACTCTTACCCAAGAAACCCGTGGTTCTACTCTAACCCTTATAGGATATGGAAAGGGGTTAAAAAGAGTTATTTCACG
>LGFB01000040.1 GCA_001508835.1 bacterium 42_11 | reverse complement strand
TTCTGATATTATATCAACAATGACTAAGACATGTGTGGACATGCTGAAAGATGCTATAAAGGCCTTTCTAGAGAGAAATTCTTCTCTTGCTGAAGAGGCTTTTAAGAAAGATGTTTTACTCGATAAATTTTATGTTAAAACGCTCGATCAAACGATCTTTTCAGAGGTTTGTATTAACAATCCCACGGAAAAGATGGGGCTCCTCTTTATTTCAAGATTTTTAGAGAGGTTTGGTGACCATGCAGCGAACATTGCTGAGAGGGTTTATTATATGGTAACTGGTAAGAGAATTAAGGTAGAGCTTGGCATAAGAAAGGAGGTATGAAAATGAGCAGAATAGTAAGAGTGTGGGGAAGAGAAGTGCTTGATTCCCGTGGTAATCCTACTGTCGAAGCGGAGGTAGTACTTGAAACGGGTGCTATAGGGAGCGCAATTGTTCCATCGGGAGCATCAACAGGAACGTTTGAAGCCCTTGAGCTTAGAGATGGAGAAAAAAGGTATAACGGTAAGGGAGTACTTAAAGCTGTGAGAAATATAAACGAAGTAATATCGCAAGAGCTTATAGGTCTTGATGCGGAAAATCAAGCGGAAATAGATAGGATGCTTATTGAGCTTGATGGTACGCCAAATAAATCTAAGCTTGGGGCGAACGCTATACTTGCGGTTTCCATGGCTGTTGCTCGTGCAATGGCTAATGAGCTTGGAATTCCTCTATATAGATATCTTGGGGGTGTTAGGGCTAAAATATTGCCCACACCATTTTTGAATGTTCTCAATGGTGGGAAACATGCGGACAATAACTTGGATTTTCAGGAGTACATGATTGTTCCTATAAAAGCACCTTCTTTTAAAGAGGCCTTGAGAATGGCTGTTGAAGTTTATCATGTTCTAAAAAAGATACTAAAGGAAAGGGGTCTCGCTACTTCGGTGGGTGATGAAGGTGGATTTGCCCCTGATTTGTCTTCTAATGAGGAACCTCTAAAGCTATTAGTGGAAGCCATTGAAAAGGCCGGTTATAAACCTGGTGAAGATATAGCCCTTGCTTTAGATGTTGCGGCTACAGAGCTTTTCAAAGATGGTAAGTATCACCTTAAAGCCGATGGCCTTGTTCTTGAAGCTACAGAAATGGTGGATTATTACGAAAGATTGATAGCCAGATATCCTATTATTTCTATAGAAGATGGTTTGGCCGAAGAAGATTGGGATGGTTGGAAAATAATGACTTCTAGACTAGGGAGCAAAATTCAGCTTATAGGAGATGACATATTTGTTACAAATCCGGAGAGGCTTGGAAAGGGGATAAGTGGAGGAGTAGCTAATGCTATTCTGATCAAGCTTAATCAGATAGGAACGCTTACCGAAACGATTGATGTTATAAACCAAGCCTTTGATGCTGGCTATGGAGTTGTTATTTCTCATAGATCTGGAGAAACGGAAGACACTTTTATTGCTGACCTTTCAGTGGCTGCTTTGGCAGGACAAATTAAAACAGGTGCACCTGCTAGGGTAGATAGAGTTGCAAAATATAATCAGCTTTTAAGAATAGAGGAGGAGCTTGGGCGAGGCGCTATTTATGCGGGCCTGTCTAAGATAAAATTTAAAGGTGGGTAAGTTATTGAGTATTTTTGTCGTCATTTAAACTTTGGGATAGAGTGAAATTAATATACTTAGTTAAAAGGTTTTTGAAATCTTTCTTGTGTCTACTTTTTTGGAGAGTCCGGAGTAATTCTTCAAAAAAGATTTTAGGAACTATATGGGCTGCTATATTCCAATAAGCTCCGAGAAGAAGGGGGTGTTTTATCCAGCATTTTTTCCAGTAAGCCAGACTTTTCGATATGTTACCTTGTAACAAAGCTACTAATCCTGCCACAAAGTATAAGAAGGCATCTTCTCTCGATGTAAGTAAGGCATACTGGACTATATCGAAAGCAGTTTCTATGTCTCCTTGATAAATGTGGCAAATAGCTAAGTTGGCATAGGCGTAAGTATCGCTTGGGTTAAGTTCCAAAGTTTTCTCCCATAGTTCGATTGCTTCATCTAAGTCTCCGATTTGTTGGTAAAGAGAAGCCAGCATCGAAATCACTTCTTTGTTAGTAGGTTGGTGTTCTTTTAGTTTTTGAAAGTAGAGGAGCGCTTTTTCGTAATTTCCTTCTTCAATGTAAGCTTTTCCAAGCTTCTCTAATAGTTTTGGACTTTCTCCAAACTCCTTAAGGAGTTTTTCCCATAATTCTATTGCTTCTGAGACTTGTCCTTTTTTAAAATAGAGCAGTCCAACCAGATATTGCAGTTTTGGGTTATTGGAATCCTCTTTTAGGAGTTCCTTTATCATTAATGAAGCTTCTTCGAAATTTCCTTTATTTATCATATGTTTTGCTGTGTTTATAAGTATTTCTTTGTCTTCGGGGAAAATAGAGTGTAGTTCCTTAAGGGTAGTTACTACAAGAGGTTCATCACTTATGTATTCAAGGAGGTTTAACAATAGCTGTTTTATTTCATTTTTCCTTTCGTCTGTTTTTTCCTCTTCTATAAGTCTGAGTAGTAAGGTAATAGCCTCTTTAGGCTTAAAAATGTTTATGTATATCTCGGCCAGCCGATAGATAGCTTCTATGTTATCAGGGTTTTCCTCCTCAACCTCTTTCCATAGCTTCAATGCTTCGTTTTCTTTTCCTTCTGCGTATAAAATTTTAGCAAGGTTTATCTTAGCTTCCCAATTCAGGGGATCCGTTTTTAGGGTGGTTTCATAGTAATGTTTGGCTTGTTGTAAGTCATTTTTTTCTAAATTGTAATCAGCAAGTGTTAGAAGGGTTGGGATGTAGTTTGGATTTTCATGTAAAACTTCTAACCATTCCTTTATAGCCTCGTTGACCTTCCCTTGGAGATAGTAGACCAGGCCCAAATTGTGTTTCGCTGGCACATTTTTTCTGTCCATCAATAAAACCTGTTTGAACTGAAGTTCAGCCTTATTAAGAGCTCGTGTAATTGTGTAGGTTCTACCAAGCTCAAGATGCGCTTCTATATAGGAAGGATCTTCTTTTACAGCTTTTTTAAGAAGTCTAATAGCTTCTTCATAATTCCCCTTTTCTTTTTCCTTTTTTGCTTTTTTCAAAAATAAAATTTCTTTCATTTTTTTTTCTTTCTCCTTTTATCATATTTCTTCCATGTTCCCCCAGTTTTTCCCTTTCTTGAGGTTCACTTTTAAGGGAACCGATAACTTAACAGCGTTTGTCATCACTTCTTTAATGGTTTCTATCTCCTCTTTTAGCTTTTCTTCGGGACCTTCAAAGAGTAACTCGTCGTGGATTTGTAAGACCGTTTTAAAATGCTTTAATTTTTTGTGAAGTTCAACCATAGCTAACTTTATTATATCAGCTGCGCTTCCCTGCATAGGAGTATTTATGGCATACCTTTCCGCTTGCTCTCTTAGCTTTTTGTAGTTACTAGTGAGATTTTCTATCTTTCTTTTTCTTCCTAAAAGTGTTTTGACATATCCTTTGATTCTTGCGTCACTTAACAAGTTTTCTATAAACTCTTTTACTTTAGGATATCTTTCAAAATATCTACTTATGTATGCTTGGGCTTCTTGTTGGGATATCCTAAGCTCTTGGGCTAAGCCATGAGGACTCATGCCATATATTATACCAAAGTTTATGACTTTAGCTATTCTTCTTCTTTCTTCCGTAACCTGGTTTTCAGGGATGCCAAATATTTCTGCTGCTGTTTTGGTATGAATGTCTAACCCTTTATTAAAAGCTTCCATTAGTGTGGGATCTTGAGAAAAGTGAGCAAGTATTCTTAGTTCGATTTGAGAGTAATCTGCTGAGACAAAAATATTTTCCTCTCTTTTTACCTTGAAAGCTTTTCTAATAGCTTTTCCTATGGGAGTTCTTATAGGAATATTTTGCAAATTAGGCTCGCTTGAGGAAAGCCTTCCTGTAGCTGTTACCGTTTGATTAAAGCTTGTATGTATGCAACCCGTTTTAGGGTGTATTAGTTTTGGTAAGCTTGAGATATATGTGCTTTTAAGCTTCGAAAGTTGCCTATACAGTATAATGTTTTCGATTACATCGCTGTACGGATTTTCAGGGGTTAAGAGTTCTGTAAGAGTCTGTACATCTGTGGATAGCTTTCTATGACTCTTTGGCTTTAACTTAAGATGTTCAAACAATACTTCTGAGAGTTGTTTTGGAGAGTTTATATTAAACCTTATCCCTGTGCGAGAGAATATTTCTTTCTCTATCTTCTTTAATTCCTTTTCTATTTCTGTCTCTAAGGTTTTTAAAGCAAGATCGTCTAATTTAATACCCTCCGTTTCCATATCTGCAAGAACGTTTATCAATGGGAGTTCTACTTTTTCAAAAATTTCAAGGAGATTCTCTTGCCTCAACTCTTTTAACAGCCTTTCCTTTAACTGGAAGGATAGCTCTGCTTCTTTTGCTATTCTTCTTGTTGAGTTTTCAGCTGGTAGAACTTCTGCTAAGAAAGAGGAAGCAATGTTTTCTAAGGTGTGTGATACTCTCGTAGGGTCGATTAGATAAGAGGCAATTGATATATCAAAATTTATGTTATTTACACTGAAGCCTTCCCTTTTTAGAGTGACGATGCTTTTCTTTAGGTCACAGCCTATTTTAGGAATAGTAGAGGAAATAACATAGTGAAGATGGTTTAGAAGCTCGAAGAGGTTGAAATTTTCTGTTAAATATATGAATGCCTTTTGAGGTTTCGCTATACAGATTCCTTCTATGCTTGCCCACATAGGGGGGTGTTCACTTGTGAGGACCTTAAGGTAGATTTCTTTTGCACTAATTAGCTCTTGAAGGGACCTTTTTAAGGATATGTGGTCTCGAACGACTTCATAATCGATGTTCGTTTTAACTTCTACAGAGGTTTCTTTGTCAAGTTCTAATTCTTTTATTATGCTTTGGAATTCCAAATCCTTGAGAATATTAAAAAGCTCTATCTTGTTTGGTTCAGATATTCTTAGTTCATCAAGACTTATATCAATAGGTAAATCTTTCCTTATAGTAGCTAAGGATAGGTATGTTTTAAGGTTTTCTACATTTTCTTTTATGGCTTTGAGTCCTGCATTGGCAATAATTTCATCTATGGTCCCATATCTTTTAACCAATTCAATAGCTTTTTTAGGACCGATCGAAGGTATTCCAGGGATATTGTCTGATGGGTCTCCTTTTAAGGCTACAAAAAGGGGAAGTTTGTCGGGTTCTATGCCAAATTCTTTAATGATTCTTTCGTAATCGTAAGTTTCTATTTCTGTTATTCCTTTGATGGTTTTTAAAAGCTTGGTTTTACGGGTTACAAGTTGTAAAGCGTCTTTGTCTGCGCTTACTATGTAGGTTTCAAAGTTCTCTTTTTCGGCTATTGTAGATATGGTGCCTATTATGTCATCGGCTTCATATCCTTCAATTTCTATGCTTTTTATTCCCATGGCTTTTAAAATGTCTTTCGTAATTTTTATTTGGGGTTTCAGCTTATCTGGTAGGGGTGGGCGTTTGGTCTTATACTCTTTAAATTCCATATGTCTAAATGTGGGTTTTGGGGTATCAAATGCTACACCGAAATGAGAGGGTTTATAGTCCTTAAGTAGTTTTAGTAACATTCTTAGAAAGCCATAGATCGCATTTGTTGGAAGACCATTTTTGGTAGATAGTGAGGGAAGGGCGTAAAAGGCACGATACAACATACTATGACCATCTATTAGAATCAACCTATTCAAGGTTATCACCCCTTTGGTTTATGTTGCCCTATTTTTTCCCTTATTGTAAAATAGATACGGTAAAAAGTAAACGGAAGGAGGTCAAGATACATGATTACTATTTCTTTAATTAAGGCAGACATTGGTAGCTTTCCTGGTCATACTCGAGCTCCACAGAAGTTGATTGACAAATGTAAAGAGTATCTTGAGGAGGTTAAGGGACAGTTAATAGTAGATTATTATGTTACTAGATGTGGGGATGATATTCAACTTCTTATGACTCATACGAAGGGGGTGGATAACGAAGAGATTCATGCTTTGGCCTGGTCCGTTTTTGAGAGAGCTGCAAACATAGCTATAGAAGATAAACTATACGGTGCGGGTCAGGATCTTCTTGCAGATGCTTTTTCTGGAAATATAAGAGGACTTGGGCCTGGTTGTGCGGAGATGGAATTTGAGGAAAGAGAAGCAGAATCTATAATCGCTTTTATGTGCGATAAGACTGACCCTGCTGCTTTTAATCTTCCCTTGTTTAAAATATTTGCTGATCCGTTTAACACACCTGGCTTGGTAATAGACAAAAAGCTTACCCAAGGGTTTGTTTTTGAGGTTCACGATCTTATGGCAGGGAAGAAAATTTCCTTGAAAACTCCTGAGGAGATGTATGAACTTCTTGCCCTAATAGGAAACAGAGACCGTTATGCTATAAAACGGATATATAGGAAAGATGGTCTTCTTGCTGCGGTAGTAAGTACTGAAAAGCTTAGTCTTATAGCTGGCGAATATGTGGGAAAGGATGACCCTGTTGCTTTGGTTAGGTGCCAGGGAGGGCTTCCTGCAGTTGGTGAAGTTTTAGAGCCCTTTGCTTTTCCGCAACTTGTCGCTGGTTGGATGAGAGGATCTCATTGGGGTCCGTTAATGCCGGTGTCGGAAAAAGACGCTAACCCTAGCAGATTTGATGGACCGCCACGCGTTATCGCTCTTGGTTTTCAATTAAGACATGGTAAACTTTTGGGTCCTGTAGATATGTTTGCTGATGTGGCTTTTGATAGGGCGAGGGCACTGGCAAATGAAATCGCTGATTATATAAGAATGCATGGTCCTTTTCAGCCGCACAGACTTTCGGAAGAGCAGATGGAATATACAACTCTTCCTCATGTGTTAGAGAAATTAAGCTCTCGTTTCGCTCCAATAGAGTAGACTTAAGGGGGGCTAAGCTTAGCCCCCCTTAAGTCTACTATTTCTTTCTTATATTTATGTCTCCCTCTGAAGTAGTAAGTTTAAGTAATGCCTTGTATTGGTTAAGTACACCTGTTAATTCATCTCTACTGCTTTGGGTGATTATAAGGGGAAGCTCGCAAGAAATTATCCCTTTTATAGTTTTTGCAACTATAGCTGTAGATGCATCAGAAGGAATTTTCACATTTATGGTTCCTTCCGATGTTTCCACTATGTACCTTCCGTTTTCCTTTACCACTGTGTCGAGATTAATATCCCCACTGTTTGAGGATAACTCTATCCGGTGGGAATGTTTATTCCCCAACGTTAGGGACCCCTGTTTAAAGTGTACAGAAATATTACCTTCTATATCGTCGAGGAACATGTCTCCTTCTTCTACTACGACATTTAAATTCTTTTGAATGTATTCTCCTATTATCTTCGTTTTTGTGGCTTTTATTTCAACACTACCTTCAATATCAAAGAAAGACACGTTTCCTTTGTTTATATTGATTGCTACATTCTGCTTCGAGTGAAATACCTTAATGTTTCCTTCAGAGCTTTCTATGTCTAAATTGCCGGCTATATTTTCGATATGAACCTCACCTTTTTCTGTAATTATGGTTGCATTTCCACCTATATTAGTTACTAAAAGATTCCCCAAAGAAGTTTGGGCATGGACATTTCCCAAGATATTCCTTATAAAAACGTTACCCGAAGTGGTTTTAACCCTCAGGTTTCTATTAAGATCACTAATAAAGACATTACTTTCTTCTGCTTCTATGGAAACGTTTAGGTTTCTGGGAATAAAGAGTTTGTAACTTACATAGCTTGTTCTTTTGCTATCAAGTTGTGGCAAGTATGTTTCCAAAGATATGCTTTCGTCTCTTTGAATTACCCTGATTTCTACCTCTTTGCATAGATCTTGAGCCTCTTTTTTATTTCTTCCCCAAGAGTGTTTAACAGCGGTAATCTTAAGGAGCATTTGATCCCAAGATTTTATCACTATATCTCCCGCTTTATTCATGCACGATAGCAATGCGTTTTCCGGTACAAGCAGAAGCTTTTCAAAAGGTTCGGTATACTCTACAAGGGCTTCACTTTTCACCACACTTTCAGTCACCATGAGCATTCCTCCCTTAGGGGTGTTTTCTTCTTTCTTGGTAGATCTATCTTTAAGGCTGCCTTCAGGGGCAACCTGAGCCGAAGGTTTTTGTTTTACTTTTAGAAAACTTATAAGTTCTTGGAACAAATTTGACACTTTAATCTTCCTCCATGAATCCATGTAATAAATAGATGTCTCCGCTTCCCGTTTTAATCACTAAGTTTCCTTCTCCATTTCCCAGTTTTAAGATGGTTTCTTCTCCAACTTCGAAAGGTTGTTCACTAAAGATTTTACCACAAATAGTCTCAAATTTTATATAACAAGAGGAATGAAAGGGAATTTTAAGTTTTGCCCAACCTGAAGAGGTTGCTAAATGGTAGTTTCCATCACTTAAAGGGGTGAATTCCGCTTTTATGTTACCGCTGGATGCCGTAATATTCAGGTTTAATGCTTCTACATCGCTTATAAAGACGTTTCCACTTCTTGTTTTTAGGTTAATATATCCGCTACATTCATTTAAGTAAATATTTCCGCTTTCATCTTGAATATATAGTTCTCCTGCACAATTTTTTAATTTTACCGTTCCACTTAAGCTGTGAGCGGTTATTTTCCCCTCAAAGTTTTTAATCTCAATATTTGCTGGGCCAGAAAATATGTTTAGGTTGCCCTTCATGTTAGATATTTCTGTAGTGAATCTTTCTTTGTAAGAAATTTCTATCGAGCCTTCTTTACGGCTCCCATTCAGTTTCTGTAGACCCGTATCTATTGCCAAATTAACGTAGGGGGGAGCAAGGATATCTAAATCTACGGTAAACTTTAAATCTGATTTGACGATAAAGCTGGGGACCAGCGTTTCTACAATTATCTCATCTTCGGTTCTCTTTTCTGTAAGCGTAACATGTTTTAACTTTTGTTCTGCTTCTGTTTGAGTAATTTCTCCCTGAACAGCCTTGGTTATAGCAAATTTTATTTCT
>LGFB01000039.1 GCA_001508835.1 bacterium 42_11 | reverse complement strand
GTTATCGCTCCATCCTTTTCCGTTAAGAGGTTTTTAATCGATAGGGGTGTTAGAAAGCCGATTAAGGTAATTCCCACGGGGATTAAGTGGGAGGAGTTTCGGGAAGATGTGCCTGAAAGGAGAGAGAGGAATTTACTCTTCGTGGGGAGACTGGGAGAGGAAAAGAACGTCCCTTTTCTATTTAGGGTCTTGTCTAAGATCAGGGATTGCGAATGGAAGGCTGTCTTCGTGGGGGACGGTCCCGATAAAAGCCGTTTCATAAAGCAAGTTAGGGAATGCGGCCTTGGAGACAGGATATCTTTTACGGGAATGCTTCCCCCTGAAGAGCTTAGGAGACTCTACAAGACTTCGTATCTCTTTGTCTTTTCCTCTTTGACGGAGACCCAGGGAATAGTCATTCTTGAGGCAATGGCATCGGGCCTACCCGTTGTAGCGCTCAACGCTTTGGGAATTTCCGACTTTATCCATTCGGGGTATACGGGCTTTCTTGCTGAGGATGAGGAAGACTTTGCTTTTAAGCTTAGACTGCTTCTTGAAAATGAAGAGCTTTACAGAAAGTTTTCCATGTCCTCGAGAGAATGGGCGAAGCTTTGGGATATATCTTTGATGGCTTCGGAGCTTATCCAGAGTTACAGGGATTTAAAAGAAAAATTCTCTCCCCCAACGGTTTTAAGGGCCTTAGAGGCCTTCAATTTCATTTAGCTTCCGAGTATTTGTAATATCTGCGGTAGAGCGTCCCTTACCCCGTTTATTATAAACTGTGTTCCCCTCACCGCAATAAAGAGCCCCATAACCCTGCTTATTACCCTCAGCCCCAATTTACCCAAAGCATTTGCGATAGGGTTTGCTGACATCATTATGGTGTATGCGGAGATGGCGTTAATTATAATGGCCACCAAAAGCAATATATGGCCTTCAAGGGTTTGCTGTTTCCCCGCCAAGATCATAACGGTGGTGAAGGCCCCCGGTCCGGAAAGTAGCGGTATTCCCAAGGGCATTATCCCGGTTTCTACGATTTTTCCCTCTATTGTGGCTTCGTCTTGCTCTTCCTTTGAAAATTTTGCACTCGGTGTCTGCCCCCTCAGAAGGGGAATGGCTATCAGGGTAACGAGGATTATTCCACCGGCAATTTCGAAGGAGGCTATGCTTATTCCGAAGAGCTTAAGAAGCGTTCTTCCCAAAAATTGAGCGATAATAAGGGTGATACCGCATGTCGCTGAAGCGACGATGCATGCCTTTCTTCGCTGTTCCCAAGAGAGGTCCTCTGTGAGGCTTAAAAGAATGGTTATATTACCTAAAGGGTTTACTATCGTGAATATCGAGACAAGAAAGTCCACGAAGTCACTCATGGCAATATTTTACCATAAAATTAAATGCCCTCACGGACCTCCGTGAGGGCATTTTCAAAGGGGGGGTGGTTGACCTTTATAGCTTCTTATAACAGAACCACCAGTCGAAGCATTCGTATTGCTTAACTCTTTCCTGAGCCGTTTTGACATCGGCAGCTGGTGGAATAATAACCTTGTCTTTTATAAGCTCGTTATTGGGCCAGTTTGCTGGTGTAGCAACGCCGTGGGCGTCGGCGGTTTGAAGAGCTTTAAGCGCTCTTAAAATCTCGTCCATGTTTCTGCCGACCTCTTGTGGGTAGTAAAGGATCAGCCTTAAGACCCCTTCGGGATCTATTATGAACACCGCTCGCACGGTGTTGGTTCCCTTAGCGGGGCTTATCATTCCAAGGGACTTTGCTACCTCTCCCGTATCATCGGCTATTATGGGAAATGTGATTTCAACGCCGAGCTTTTCCCTTATCCACTCAACCCACTTGATGTGGGAGAAAACCTGATCGATAGAAAGCCCTATAAGCTCGGCATTAAGCTTCTTGAACTCCTCGATTCTCTTCTGAAAGGCTACAAACTCGGTAGTACAGACGGGAGTGAAATCGGCGGGATGACTGAAGAGAACAACCCACTTACCTTTATAATCTGTAGGAAAGTTAATAATCCCATGAGTGGTTTTTACCTTTCTGTCCTCTAACTTCTCCCCCAACAGCGGTAACCTATACTCCATTTTAACCCCTCCTTAAATTTGAAATCATTTCAATTCTGATTTGATTATAATACCGCCGTGGTTGGATGTCAAGGGGTAAGATGAAAATTTACCCTAAAAATTTTCTTATGTGAGCGGCTCTTAGGATGAGCCTTTCCATCTCTTCTGCCTTGTTCTCTTCAAGTTTTTTGATTATGAAGCTTGTAAGCTCTTTATGTTCCTCGTTTGGCTCGATTTCTATTTCACACCTTTCTATTGCCTCTTTTAGCTCCCTCGGGAAAAATTTTCCGTTCATGTTTGAGAACTTTAGGGCGTCCCTTAGGTCAGACTTAAAGCCTATATACACATCCTTTAAGAACTCTAAATCCTCCCTATTTAGAGAGTTTAGGGCGAGAATCTCGGGCGGTAACCCTATGGAGTATAGTGCCGCTGTAAAGGCGATAGCCCTCGGAAGGCTAATTTTCCCGAGCTTTCTTGAGTAGCCGAAAAGCCCTATATGAAGCTTTCTTTTTCTTCTCGGCGGAACATACTTGGCCACCTCATTTATAATTGGAGCGAGCTCAACCACCCACCTTTGATACTCTTTTGAGTATTTTTCGGCTATCTCCAAGGCTTTACCTTCATCTATATCCTGAGGTGACTTTGGGGAGCTTTTCTTTATCCTCTTTATGCCCTTTCTTGCCTCCTCAGGAGCGTTGTCATACTTGAAGGAGGATTGTATGGTGAAGGTGTAAACGCTTGGATATTCCTCTAAGACCCTCTCTACCGTTTGGGGTCTTAAATTCCCTCTGAAGGGAGCAGAACCCACACCTATTATTGGATAAATCTCCTTGCCTATTTCTAAGGATACCTTATGAAGCCTCTGTAAGGCTATCTTGTTAAATATGACGGCGCTCACAATTCCGTAGTTCATCGCAGGGTCAGACCTTGCCAGGAAGACCCTCTGATAAGGCAAATCCTTATCTTCTAAGAATTTCTTCACTATCTCATGGGCGTTAAGCATGCTCTCTTTATTTTCGAAAAGGGGTATCACATTGATTCTTTCCGGCTTGAACTCTCCAATCCAGTCTCCTATGGTTGTTCCTGTTTTAGCAATAGTTTTCCTTTGCTTTCCTATTACAAAGTCACTATAGTAGTAGTAAATGTTGTTAAGCTCATCGGCTGAGGTGGTCATGGGAAGGATAACCTCAAAGATCGGTGGTATATCGTCTTTGTAAAAAAGCCTTGCCACATCGTAAGACCTCGGAATGCTTTCCAAGGTTTCTAAGAGGATCTTTGCTTCCTCTCTCTCTATTGCGGGATTTGGAACTCTGGGGGTGATAAAGAATTCTTTGCCTATAGGCCTTTCCTTAAAGAAGCTCTCATATTTGGTGAGAAGTTTTTTAACCACGAAGTTGTCTACCTCTTTCCCTTCATAGTCCCACATTTGCTCATCACAGCCGAGGTGGGAGAAGACATAAAAGGCTTCCTCTATCTCATCTTCCCCTCCTAAAATTGCGTTATTGGTGAAAAAGGGGGAAACTACATTATCTGGGTGCTGTGTGCTCATGCATCTCGGTATCTTCATGCTTGACCACCCCTTGCCAGAAGCGTATATTTAAAGAGACATTTTATTAGCTAACATCTTCTTTGTCAAGCGTTTAAGCTTATTTTCTTTAAAGGAAAAACAAAAGGGACAGGTCTTTTTTTGAAAGACCTGTCCCTTGATGTCTCTTTAAAAAAGCGGTTTTATAAGGTTTTTTGGTTTATCATCTCCTTTATCTTTTCGAAGTTTACTTCGTATTCATAGAGGGGCCTTTTGTCTCCTTTTCTCGCTAACTCCTCGAAGGTCTCTTTGTTATGATTTACGTATAGGATTCCTAAAGGGAGCTTACCCCTTTCCGTAGCCCTTTTAAAGGCTAATTCCTTATCGCTTGGGTCGTGGTCCTTAAGATAGTAAGTGTTTTCCTTATACCACTCATAGGTATTGAGCTTGTTAAAGCTCACGCATGGCTGAAGTATGTCCACCAGGGCATAGCCTTTGTGCCTTATGGCTTCCTTTATTATCTCCTTGGTAAACTCTATGTCTCCTATGAAGGTTCTTGCTACGAAGGAGGCGTCGAGGGCAATGGCCACGGCGAGGGGATTAAAGGGTTCCAATATTACGCCGTCCGTCTGAACGGGCGTTTTAAACCCCTTTACGCTTGTTGGAGATGCCTGTCCCTTCGTTAGCCCGTAAACCATGTTGTTGTGAACGATATTTACTATATCGGGGTTTCTTCTTATGGTGTGTATGAAGTGATTGCCTCCCTCACCATACATGCATCCATCTCCGCTTTCCGCTATGACCAGAAGGTTTGGGTTTGCTACCTTGATTGCGGTGGCAACCGGTAGGGCTCTACCGTGCAGTCCATTGAACATGTTTACCCCTATGTATTGGGGCATCTTTGCAGCTTGTCCTATGCCCGAAACTATAACTACCATGCGTGGATCGAATTTCAGCTCTTCGAGGGCTTTCATAAGGGCTAACCTTATTCCAAAGTTTCCACAGCCGGGACACCACGCTATATCCTTGCTGATGTATCTCTCAAAATCCATTTATACCACTCCTTCAATTTTCTTTCTCAATTCTTCAACGGAGAACTGAAGACCGCTGTATTTAAGTATTCTCTCCTTAACCTCGAAGCCGGTTACCGCTTTTATAAGGTTTGCAAACTGTCCTGTGGCGTTACCCTCTATGGCTATGACCTTCTGAGCCCTTTTAAGGTATTCCGCTACGGAGTTATCTATGGGCCACACCTGTGAGAAGTGAAGCAGTGCTACCTCTTTTATATCTGAAATAGCCTCTTTTATAACCTCTAATGGGGATCCCCATGCTACGAGTAATACCTTGTAGTTTTCGTCTCCTATAAGCTTGGGCTTTAAGACCTCCTTCTTTAGCTCCTCTCCCTTTTTTAGTCTCTTTTCAACCATCTTCACCCTCGTCGTGAAGTCTTCCGTGATATGGCCGAATTCGTCGTGCTCATCGCTATCCACCTTTACTAATCCATCCCCGTATCCTGGGACGCCTCGTGGAGAGATGCCGTTTTCCGTGAGCTTGTATCTTATATAGTCTTCGCCTGTCTTAACCATGTGCTTTTCCACTTTAAGGTCGTCTAAGTTGAAGGGAGGAAGGTTATAGAATGAATCCACGAGATATTGGTCTGTCAGAATGAAAACCGGAACCTGATATTTATCTGCCACGTTAAACGCTTTATAGGTTAAATAGAAGGCCTCTTCTATGTTTCCGGGAGCGTAAATTACCCTTGGGAACTCTCCATGTCCCGCGTAAAGGACCAAATTTAAATCTCCCTGTTCGGTTCTGGTGGGAAGGCCTGTCGCCGGTCCCGGTCTCTGGGCAAGGTGTATTACCACGGGGGATTCCACCATTCCAGCCAAGCTTAGGGCTTCTTCCATAAGAGCAAATCCTCCGCCTGAGGTGGTAACAAGTCCTCTTGCGCCTGCATACCAGGCGCCTATAATCATGTTCATTGCGGCAATCTCATCTTCTGCCTGTTCTACGACGATGCCAAAATCGCTTTTATTTTGCGCGAGAAAGACTAAAACAGATGTGGAGGGAGACATGGGATAGGAAGAGACGAAGTTGCACCCTCCCGCTAAGGCTCCGAGTCCCACCGCTTCTGCCCCGTTTAAAAGACACTCTTTTTTAACCGCGTCATCCCTTTTTAGGCTTACCTTTATCCTGCCTGAAAGCTCTTCTCCCCTTTTGTATCCCTCCAATGCGGCATCGATATTCTGCTTGATAACCTCTTCTTTTTTGTCCTCGAACTGCTTTCTAATTTGGAGCTTTAAGGTTTCCCTATCGGCCTTAAGAAGGCCTGAAACGAGGCCTATGGCTACGGAATTTGCATAAAGCTTATTTCCTATTCTCTCCGCCATCTCAAGCAGTGGAACTTCTATTTTTTCTCCCCCTGCGTCTTTGATAAAGCTCTCTTCTCCTATGATTAGGGTTTCCCTCGTTATGCGGTCCCTTAACCTTCCCGTGGCGTTTTTCCCCAGAGGGATTAAGATATCTATTTTCTCGACGAAAGCCCTGACCCTTTCCGATGAGATTCTGATTTCCGTGGTGTTGTTTCCTCCCCTTACACGGGACATGTATTCCTTTGTTGCGAAAATATGAAATCCAGAGTTTTTAAGCACTCGCGTGAGGACATATTCAACGGTTTGTATTCCCTGTCCCGCTTCTCCGCTTAGGACTATACATATATCCTTCATCTTTTCACTCCCTTCCTTTTATTTGTTTTTTTAGAGTTACCCCTCTTTTTTAATTTCCTTTGAGGCTGATACCACAGGTTCATCAAAAGGTAAGTTTAACCATGCTGGCCTTTTGAAAAAGTTTTCATCTCTTAATTCTTTCATGCTTGATTTAATTTTATCATTTTAAGGTTCCTTTATAAAGAGAAGGTGGAAAAGTTGACCCTTTTACCTTCTTGAATATGCCTTCTTTAAGATATAACATTTTTGTAGAATGGGGGTGAGGTGATGAAGAAGGGGAGTTTTTCTGTCAAAAGGGGGTTACCGCCAGGCACGCTTGTTTATACGGGAAGGCACGTGGAGGACTTTGAAATTGAAGTTATAGATTACGATGCCGAAAAGGTAAAAGAACTTAAAACGGGAAAGATAGAGGATTGCCTTCCCCTCATAGAGAAGGGAGCGGTTACCTGGATAAACGTAATTGGATTACATAATACGGAAGCTATCCGAAAGGTGGGAGAGCATCTCAACCTTCATCCCTTGGTTCTTGAAGACATCCTTAATGTAACTCAAAGGCCTAAGGTAGAGTTTTTTGATGATTATATATTCTTGGTATTAAAGATGTTAACCTATAACCCGGAGCTTCGCAAAATAGAGTCGGAACATATTAGCGTTATTCTGGGTCAAAAGTTTGTCCTTACCTTTCAGGAGAAAAGGGGAGACCTCTTTGATCCCGTTAGGGGTAGAATCAGGTCCAATAAGGGGATTATTAGAAAAAGAGGCCCCGATTACCTATTTTATGCTTTGATCGATGTTTTGGTGGATAATTATTTCTATATGCTTGAAAAGCTTGGTGATGAAATAGAAGAGCTTGAGGGTGAAGTTATAGGCTCTCCAGCAAGCGGCACAGTCCACAAGATTCATGAATTGAAGAGGAATCTTATAGAGCTGAGGAGGTCCATATGGCCTTTAAGGGAGATATTAAACCTCCTCTATAAGGAAAAGCCAGACCTTATAAAAGAAGAAACGATACCCTATCTGAGAGATGTATACGACCATATTATTCAGGTTATAGAAATCATAGAGAGCTTAAGGGAAACCACTGGAGGCTTACTGGATGTATACCTTTCCAGCGTTAGCAATAAGATGAACGAAGTTATGAAAGTCTTAACGATTATTGCTACGATATTCATGCCCATTACTTTCATAGCTGGGATATATGGGATGAATTTTGAATATATGCCTGAACTGAAGTGGAGATGGGGATATCCCGTGGTACTTATCGCGATGCTCATAATATCCTTGGGCATGATTATTTACTTCAGAAGGAAGAAATGGCTGTAAATCTGATAAAATTAAATATGAGGTGATGTTCTGTGGATTTAAAAGAGCTTCTTAAATTAATAGCCTGTCCTAAATGTAAGGGGGATTTGGAACTTGAACCTGAGGAAAGGTTCTATATATGTAAAAAATGTAAATTGGCCTATCCCATAGACGATGGGATTCCCGTCCTATTGGTGGGGAAGGCAATTCCCCTTAGCGAGGTAAAGGGGGTGAGAGAATGAGGGTTGGAGTTTTAAGTGATACACATGGAGGGCTTAAAGCATGGGAGGACAGCTTAAAGCTATTTGGCGGGATAGATTTAATCCTTCATGCGGGTGACATTTTATACCATGGTCCGAGGAATCCCTTTCCTGAGAGGCATGACCCAAAGGCTCTGGCGCAAGCCATAAACTCCTTGGAAGTTCCCTTTTTAGTGGCTCGGGGAAACTGCGATGCAGATGTTGACCAGTTGGCAATAGATTTTCCGATTCTAAGCCCCTATGTGGTTTACGATTTGGGAGGGTATAGGGTTTTTGTCCATCACGGGCATGCCTTTTCCGAGGAAGAAGTTATGAAGTTTGCCAGTAAGCTTGGTGTCAGGCTTGTGGTTAGCGGGCATACTCACAGGGTTAATTTGGAAAGAAAAAACGGCATATGGTTTTTCAATCCGGGCTCTCCGAGCTTGCCAAAGGGGGAAGAGGGACCGACCGTGGGATTAATTGAAGGAAGTGTTCTTAAGCTCCTTTCTCTCCCTGACGGAAAGGTCTTGAAGGAGGTGAACATCCTTGCTTAAGATAGGTAAGGCGGTCATAAGGTTGCAGAAGGGAGATATAACGGATTTAGAGGTAGATGCGATAGTCAATGCTGCCAATAATCATCTTTGGATGGGAGCGGGGGTAGCGGGCGCTATAAAGAAGAGGGGAGGAGAGGAGATCGAGCGAGAGGCGGTTTCCAAGGGGCCAATCCCGATAGGAGAGGCCATAGTTACTAAGGCGGGTAAACTTAAGGCCAAATATGTTATTCATGCAGCCGTTATGGGACAGGACTTAAAGACGAGCGAAAGAATGATAAGAGAAGCCACATATAATTCCTTGCTCAGGGCTGATGAGCTTTCCCTAAGGAGCATAGCCTTTCCCGCTTTCGGCACAGGTGTGGGGGGATTCCCCTTTGATAGATGCGCTAAAGCCATGCTCGATGAAGTAAGGCTTTATCTGACCGAGACGGAGAATACGAATCTTGAGGAGATCATATTTGTTCTTTATACAGAAGAGGTATTTAAAGCTTTTGAAAGAGAGTTAAAGCTTTTAGAGGAAAAGATGAAAAAACAGTCTTAAACGGCGGTTATGGTTCTATTTTCTAAAGAATAAGACCCATTGACATTGCCTACTTTGGCTGGTAGAATAGGCTTTGCCTTTGGTGAGAGGCACCTTGAAAAGAGCATAAGGCATCACGCGGGCACCTTTGCTCAGGTATTTTATGGAGAGTTTGATCCTGGCTCAGGATGAACGCTGGCAGCGTGCCTAACACATGCAAGTCGAGCGCGGGCCTTACC
>LGFB01000038.1 GCA_001508835.1 bacterium 42_11 | reverse complement strand
ATCATATCTATGTTTATTCCAGAGTTTGCTAAGGCCTTTGTGAATTTATGCGCTATTCCAGGAATATCTGGGACTCCAAGTAAAGTAACTTTAGCTATTTTTTTGTCAACCGTTACGCCGGTGACTACGCCTTTTCTTTCCACGCTTATCTCCTCCTTTACCCAGGTCCCCTCATTATAATTGAATGAAGACTTAACCTTTAAGGGGACAGAAAACCTTTTGGCAAACTCTACAGCCCTGTGTTGAAGCACTTTGGCTCCTGCTATGGCCATTTCTAACATCTCGTCGTATGTTATTTCCTTAAGAAGTCTTGCTTCGGGAACTATTCTTGGGTCAGCTGTATAAACTCCATCTACATCGGTGTAAATTTCACATACATCTGCTTTCATTGCAGCTGCTAAGGCTACAGCGGTAGTATCAGATCCTCCTCTTCCAAGAGTTGTTATTTCTCCTTTCTCGTTCATTCCTTGAAAACCGGCTACGATGACGACTTTCCCTTTACTTAGTTCTTCACTTATTTTCCAGGTATCCATCCTGATAATCCTTGCCCTTGTGAAAAAGCTATCAGTGATTATCCCTGCTTGGGCCCCCGTAAAGGATATGGAGGGACAGCCGAGCTCGTGTAAAGCTATTGAGAGAAGAGCAATAGATATCTGCTCTCCAGTAGATGCGAGCATGTCAAGCTCTCTCTCTGGAGGGGATGGAGAGAGGGAATAGGCCATCTTTAAAAGCTCATCAGTTGTTTTCCCCATGGCAGACACGACTACTATTACATCGTGTCCCTCTTCTTTTGTTTTTTTGACTCTTTGAGCCACATTTTTTATCAATTCAAGGTTTGCAACTGACGATCCTCCATATTTTTGAACCACAAGCATCTTAGGATACCTCCATTACAATTGCTCCTCTATAATCTATGTCAGTGATTATTATTTTTACCTCATCATTAAGGATATTGCTCCATTTTTCAGCTAACTTTGAGGCTATACTTCTTCCTTTCCCTAAGGGGGTGAAGAATAGAAGACTTGGTCCTGCTCCGCTTAAAACCCCTCCGTAAGCACCTAACCTTATGGATTCTTCAAAGAGCTCATACATCCCTGGGACGAGAGGGGCTCTATATGGTTGGTGAATTCTATCTTCGAAGGCCCATCTTAAAAGTTCGGGTTCCCTTTCTTCAAGGGCCGTAATTAGTAGGCTGACCTGACGCATATTAAATATTACCTCTTCTTTTGAATAGCTTTTGGGGAGGACCTTTCTGGCTTCCTCTGTGGGAACCACAAAAGGAGGAACAAGGACGAAGGTTTCTGCGGGGAATCCTCTTACTCGAAGCCTGTAAGGCTCCACATTATTTTCCTTGTTGTAGGCCAAAGTGATTCCTCCAAAGAATGCTGGATAAACATTATCTGGATGCCCCTCAAGTTCAACCGCGAGGGAGAGGAGCTCCCTTCTTTTAAGCGGTCTGCTTAAAAACCTATTGGCTAAGAGCAATCCACCTATATAGGCTGTTGCGCTTGACCCTAACCCTCGTTTTGTGGGGACATTCACCTTTATGTTTATTCTTATACCTTTTGGTGGTTCTTCTTTCTTATATTCGAAGGCTTTTTTGAAGGCCTTATATACAGCGTTGTCCTCTCCCTTCGTTATGTCTGAGGTTCCCTCGACATTGATTTCCAAACCTTCTTCAATCTCCTCACATTCGAATATGTTGTGAATATTCCAAGCTGTCCCAATAATATCGAATCCTGGCCCTAAATTAGCAGAGGTTGCTGGCACCCTTACTCTTATCAACTCTAAGTATCACCTCCTAAAGCTTCGCTATCTTTATCACCTCCTCCAGAAGAGGAGGGCAGGAAGGTGGTTCTCCCACCAGATTTATTGCAATATTCGGGTCTTTTAACCCGTGTCCCGTTAAAACGCTTACGACTTTTGCACCGTCTGGGAAAAACTTGTCTTTGCTTAACTTCAGAACTCCCGCGAGTGATGCCGCTGAAGCAGGTTCGGCAAATATACCTTCGCTTCTCACGACTATTTTATAGGCTTCTAAGATTTCCTCATCCGATACTTTATAAAACCCTCCTCCCAGCTCTTTTACCGTGTTTACCGCTCTCTGCCAGTGAGCTGGGTTGCCTATCCTTATTGCTGTTGCTATGGTCTCCGGATTCCTGATAACCCTATTTTCAACTATTGGAGCCGCTCCTTCTGCTTGGAATCCTAACAGTTTGGGTGTCTTCGTTATCTTTCCTATTTTTTGAAACTCCTTGAAGCCCATCCCATAGGCACTAATATTTCCCGCATTACCTACCGGTATTGCTAAGTAGTCTGGCGCTTCTCCTAAGGTTTCGCAGATTTCAAATGCGGCCGTTTTTTGTCCTTCAAGTCTATATGGATTTAGCGAGTTTACAAGGGTTATTGGGTATCTCTGGGTCAACTCTCTTATTATCCTTAATCCATCGTCGAAGTTGCCGTCTATCGCTATTACGGTTGCTCCCGCTGCCAAAGCTTGTGCCAGTTTCCCTAATGCGATAGCGTTTTTAGGGATTATAACTATACATTTTAGCCCCGTTCTCGCTGCATAGGCCGCTGCGGAAGCTGACGTATTACCTGTGGATGCGCACGCTACTGCAATTGCTTCCTCTTCTAAGGCTTTTGCTACCGCCATTACCATTCCTCTGTCTTTAAACGAACCCGTTGGGTTTGTCCCTTCGTATTTTAGGTAAAGTTCGAAATTCAAATTGTATTCTTTTTCAATGTTCCTTGCTCTTATTAGTGGAGTATTTCCTTCTCCTAAGGTGATGATGGGCGTTTTATCCGTGATAGGCAGAAAATCACGCCACTTTCGCATCACACCTTCCGAGTCCATGGTCTATCCCTACTCCTTTAGATTATTCACTATCTCAATGGCCTTTTCTACATCCTTATCTTCGCCCCAAACGGCTATGGTTGAAGCACCTTGCGAGTCGTTAATTCCACCTTTTGCTACTAAGAAGGCCTCTACGTTTGCAAGTATGAAGAAGGCTTCTATTTCGGTGATAACTTTTCCATAAGCCACAGGCATAAGTCCTATTTTAAGACCGTCTGAGTAGTCAAGCTCCTCTATCCCCAGTACGGATGATGCAAGCTTTACTGATGGGATTAATTTTTCCAGGCTCACTGGGATTATCAGTTTTACCCCTCTTGAGATTACAGGACCTATTATTTTCCCTATGGTTCCTCCCACTTTATTTCCAAGCATTATTCCCACATTACCTTCAAAATCTATGGCATTTGCTCCCTTTATCATTACATCGTTTTTCCCTAACTTGTCTAAAACACTATCATAAGGTTCATCAACTTCCTTGCCCTTGTAAAGTATAATAGGTGGTAATCTCCTTTCTGGCGGGTTTATGCAAAGTTTGCCGTCTTCGATGTAACCAATCATGAATCGATCTTTTTCTATTTCCCTTCCCAGTATTTCTTCTGCTACGTATCCATTTGTAGATCCGGGGTTTATCACTATGTATCCTTCTTCAAGAGCCCTTTTAACTTCAGGCAAATTTGCGACAGCCTTTGCTATTAACCTTTTAGCCTCCCGTGACTTTAAGACAAACAAAGCCTTTTTCATCTTTGATATTCACCCCTTTTAAGGAGATTTGCGTTTAATAAATAATACCACAGATATGCCTTTATGAGAAGATTTTAAGTTAATTTATGTTATAATAGCACATAGAAAGGAGGTGTAGTTGTTGTGCGGGGAATTAGGGTTTTTGTAATGGTTTGTGCACTTTTGGTGTTGTTTTCAGTCGCTTGGGCGGTGGGAAATCCCGCTTTAAATTACGCGCAGAGTGTTTTCGCCGGTCAGAGAGAACCGAATCCAGAGGTATTTTCCTTTATTAAGAAGCTTGGCGAAGATAGAGAGCTTGATGACCTTGAAAGGATTTATATAAACTATATAGCTCAGGTAGATCCAAAGCTTCAACATAAGTTTTTTAATTTGGCTTTGGATGGTGAAATAACTGAGGAAGAAATAGAGTCATTACCGGATCTTCAGTTTCTTTATGAAGACTTTAGCGATAATAGAAATGGATGGCCTCATGTGGATACCTATGAAAGGAAAATTTATGTGGCAAATGATGGGCTTTATATTCAGATGGAGCGGAAAGATTTAACTGCTTTATGTATCCCAGCGAATGTCCAGCCTTATATGGAAAGATATCCTGACTATACTTATGTTGCTGATATAGCTGTTAAAGAAAGTGGTTATAGTGGACCTTGGCTTATCTACGGCTTGCTTTTCAGGGTCAGAGATTTAAATAACTTCTATATGTTCCTTCATCGAGGAGATGGTACCTTTTCCCTTCAAGTCTTGCATAATGACAAGCCGAGGGTTATAAAGGACTGGACTCAGGGGCCTTTAAGCTTTAGCTCTATGAAGGTAGTTGTCAAAGGCAACAGGATATCTTGCTATGTTCTCGTGCCGGGAGAGGGAGAGAAAAAGATATTTGATGTTAGAGATACATCTCTTTCATCTGGTGGCATAGGCATTATAGCAATGGGGAGCCTTAAGGTGAAGTTTACTAATCTGAGAGTTATAGTCCCTAAGGAGGAGGCTTTAAGGTAATATAGTAGACCTTTTTTATAACCTGCTGGAGAGATTTTCTTCGTTAATTTATGAATGGGGATATTGGGGTGTCTTTTTGTTGATGGCTTTGGAATCTTCATGTTTTCCTTTTCCGAGTGAAGTAGTAGTTCCTCCTGCAGCTTATCTGGCTTCACAGGGGAAGATGGATTTCAAACTCGTCATCCTTTCCGGAACTTTGGGTAGCCTTGTAGGTGCATGGTTCAATTACCTTTTGGGATATAAGCTTGGTAGGCCTTTCTTGGTGAGATATGGTAAATATTTGATGATCTCCGAGGATAGTTTTAAAAAGGCAGAAGCTTTCTTTAATAAGTATGGCGGGATAAGCACCTTTATAGGTAGGCTTGTTCCCGTGGTGAGACAGTATATCTCTTTGCCTGCGGGTGTAGCCAAGATGAAGCCTCTGCCTTTCACCTTCTATACCATTTTGGGGGCGGGTTTTTGGGTTGTTGTTCTCGCTGTTATTGGCTACTACGTAGGGGATAATAGAGAGCTTATTCAAAGGTATTCTCATGAGTTTGGAGCAGGGGCAACCCTTTTAGGAGGAATTTTAATTATTTTTTACGTGATTAAGAGGAGGAGGGCCTTTTAGCCCTCCTCTATCATTTTAACTAATATATCTCCTACTTCCCATGTTTTTGTTTCTCCGCCGAGATCGTAAGTTTTTATCCTTCCTTCAACCAATGCCTTTCCTACGGCAGTTTCTACGGCTTTCGCTGCTTCATCTTCGCCTATATGTTCAAGAAGCATTGCCCCCGCCATTATCGTAGCGAGGGGGTTTGCCTTCCCAGTTCCTTTATACTTGGGAGCCGAGCCATGAATAGGTTCAAACATGGAAACGTTACCGGGGTTTATGTTTCCACCAGCTGCTAAACCAAGACCACCTTGTATCATTGCTCCGAGATCGGTTATTATGTCACCGAACATATTGGGAGTTACTATAACCCTGTAGTTTTCTGGGGTTTTTACCATCCACATAGTTATAGCGTCTACAAAGGCGTATTCTTTTTCTATGTCTGGGTATTCGCTACCCACTTTTTCGAAAACATCTCTCCAGAGGGAATATACATTTGTTAATACATTTGCTTTGTCTACGGCGGTTACCTTGTTTAAACCTTTTTTCTTAGCGAGCTCGAAGGCGTATCTTATTATTCTTTCACAACCCTTTCTTGAATTTACGCCTATCTGGAATGCGTATTCATCGTCAGGTTCTATGTTTACAGATACATCTATTTTGGCCCTATAAAGATTTCTCTTAAGATCAAAAGATGTTTCTCTTCTTGAACCTTTCCAACGATCTCCAAGCCCCACATAGAAATCTTCGGTGTTTTCTCTGACCACATAGAAGTTTATGTGTTCGGGTCCTTTGTCCTTTAGAGGAGTAGGCACTCCCGGGAGAAGCTTTATTGGACGCAGGTTTACATAAAGGTCGAGCTCAAATCTGAGCTTAAGAAGGATTTCCTTTTCTAAAATGCCAGGGGGAACCCTGGGATCTCCAACTGCTCCAAGGTATATGGCATCCATCTCCTTCATTTCCTCGATGGCACTATCAGGTAGAAGCTCTCCGGTTTTTAGGTAGTGGTCTGCTCCCCATGGGTACCATACCCATTCGATTGAAAATCCGTATTTCCTCGCTGCAGCGTCAAGCACCTTTACTCCTTCTTTTATTATCTCTTCACCTGTGCCGTCGCCCGGGATAACAGCAACCTTATACAACCTTTATTCACCTCCAAGCTTTTTCTTTACATATTCTACAAGTCCACCGCTTGAAAGTATCTGAAGTATCGATTCTGGAAGGGGTTCTGCTTTAAACTCTATCCCTTTCGTTAGGTTTCTTATGATACCTTTTTCCAGGTCAACCTCTAGTTCATCTCCGTTGTCCGTCTTTTCCGATGCTTCTTCACACTCTAATATTGGTAATCCTATGTTTATTGCATTTCTGAAAAATATTCTTGCAAAAGAGGAAGCTATTACACATGAGATGCCACAAGCTTTTATTGCGATAGGGGCATGTTGTCTGGAGCTTCCGCATCCAAAGTTTTTACCTGCAACGATGATATCCCCTTTATTTACTTTTTCCTTGAAATTCGGAAGTATGGGTTCAAAGCAATGCATGGCAAGTTCTTCAGGGTTCGTTGTGTTAAGATATACAGCGGGAATTATTACGTCCGTATCTATATCATTTCCAAACTTCCACGCCTTACCCTTGATCATCACTTCATCACCTCTTCTGGACTTACTATTTCACCGGCTATGGCGCTTGCAGCAGCTACCGCTGGAGAGGCTAAGTAAACATAACTCTCTTTGTGTCCCATCCTTCCGATAAAGTTCCTATTGGTGGTGGATACGCAGATTTCTCCCTTTGCTAAGACTCCCATATGTCCCCCTAAACAGGGACCGCATGTAGGAGTTGATACTGCTGCTCCGCTTTCTATAAATGTTTGTATGTATCCCAGTTTCATCGCTTCCATGTAAACCTTTTGAGTCCCAGGGAAAATTATTACCCTAACGTCGGGATGGACCTTCTTCCCTTTTAGTATTTCTGCTGCTATAGCTAAATCTCTAAGCCTCCCGTTGGTGCATGAACCTATAACAACTTGATCAACTTTAACGCCCTTGACTCCGCTTACTCCTTTGACGTTAGATGGTAAATGGGGTAAGGCAACCTGAGGTTCAAGCTCGCTTACGTCCCACTCGTATATCTTTTCATATTCTGCATCAGGGTCGCTATTAAAGATCTTGTATTCTCTTTTTGCCCTCCCTTTTACATATTCTATTGTTTTCTCATCAGGTTCTATTATTCCGCACTTTGCTCCAGCTTCAATTGCCATGTTACACATGGTAAAGCGGTCGTCCATCGGTAGGTTCCTTATAACTTCTCCCGAGAACTCCATTGCTCTATATAGCGCCCCGTCGACACCTATTTGTCCTATTGTGAAAAGTATGAGATCCTTTCCTCCTACCCATTTTCTAAGTTTACCTTTGTAATTAAACTTTATCGTTCGCGGAACCTTAAACCAAAGCTTTCCTAAAGCCCAGGCTGCTGCGAGATCAGTGCTACCAACTCCGGTAGCGAAGCATCCAAGGGCTCCATAGGTGCACGTATGAGAGTCTGCTCCTATAATGATGTCACCTGGTAGTGTTAGCCCCTCTTCATGTAGAAGAACATGCTCTATTCCTCCTCGTCCAATCTCAAAGTAATATTTGATTCCAAATTCTTTTGCAAATTCCTTCATTATCTTTGCCTGTTCGGCAGACTTGACATCCTTGTTAGGCGTAAAGTGGTCTGGAATTAGGGCTATTCTTTCCGGGTCAAAGACCTTTTTAGCCCCCATGAGTTTAAAGTCTTCTATGGCGAGGGGAGCTGTAATATCATTTGCGAAGGCAAAGTCTACTTTTGCTTCAATGAGCCTGTCAGGTTTAACTTCGTCGTTTGTGTGCGCTTGAAGAATCTTTTCAACTATCGTCCTGCCCAAGAAAAGTCACCTCTCTTTCCTTCAAAATGATGTTTCAATATTCCCATGGTAAGTATATTATTTTATGATTCGTTTTGTCAAGCTCTGAAAAGTAATTATCCCATCTTTAGCTTATTTTCTTGACACATTTTAGTGGTAACTCTAAAATTTAGTTTAGATTGCTTTTTTCTACAAGGAGGGAAGCATATGCTTTTAACTTTAGATGTGGGTAATACTAATATTGTTATTGGGTTTTATAAAGATAGCGAGCTTTTAAGAGCTTGGCGCTTGGCTACCGATAGGGACAAAACAAAGGATGAATATGCAATTTTATTAGACTCCATATTGAGAATGTCCAAGATAGATCCCACCGAAATAAATGGAGTAGTTGGGGCAAGCGTTGTTCCTCCGTTGGTGGAGCCTATAACGAAGGTAGTTAAGGAAATGCTGGCTCATAGAATTTTATGGGTTTCCTATAAACTTGATTTGGGGATAAAGCTTGCGGTTGATAATCCTGCAAGCGTTGGAGCTGATAGAATAGCTAACGCTGTGGGGGCTTTTTTTCTATACGGTGCTCCCGTAATAGTTGTTGATATGGGAACGGCGCTGACCTGGTGTGCGATAGATGAAGAGGGTAACTGGCTTGGGGGAGCAATTTTCCCCGGGATTAAGATTGCTTCAGAAGCATTGTTTTCCAAAACGGCATTGCTCCCTAAGGTGGAATTAAGGAAACCCATGTCCTCTATAGGAAAAACCACAGAGGAAAATATCCAGTCAGGTTTGATATACGGCTATGCCTCTATGATAGATGGTATGGTTAGAAGAATTAAAAGAGAGATAGGAGAGCACAGCTTTGTCGTGGCCACGGGAGGTTTGATAGACTTAGTTGCCGAGGAGTCTAAAGAAATAAATCTTGTTAATCCATGGCTGACCTTGGAGGGGCTTAGGATAATATACGAGAGAAATGCATGATAAGGCTATTTTTAGCTCCAATCGCTGGGATAACGAAATATCCCTTTAGGAGTCTTTTTTGGGAGGATGGCGTTAATTACGCGCATACGGAAATGATAAGCGGAATAGCGCTTACCTGTCAGGATGCTAAGGCGTTAAGCTTGATAGATATCGGTCGCGATGAAGGTTTCGTAGGCGTTCAGCTTGTAGGTGGAGATCCGGAGAGAATGGCTGAAGGTGCTAAAATAGCGGAGAAATGGGGGGCTTCCAGCATAGATATAAATATGGGCTGTCCTGCGAGGAAGATCGTAAAAAGCGGTGGAGGAGCGGCACTCCTTTTAGA
>LGFB01000037.1 GCA_001508835.1 bacterium 42_11 | reverse complement strand
CCATAAAGACGAGGGTGGCCAATTTCGCAGAGTATGACTTGATCTTCCTCTGATATTTAGCGTTTGGACCTTCGTCTTGGTCTCAGCCCATTTCGGTCTTCACTGGGGTATGCTCTCTAAAAAATTGCAAGGGTATGTTAAAATAAAGAAAATAGGTATTTGTCCAAATTATTACTGTCGATATCTAAGGGGTGATTAAATAATGAATTATTTTAAGGGGGGTGGAGGAGATGAAAAGGTATATAGGGATAGCCTTATTTATTTTATTTCTCATGCCCCTTTTCTCCTCTTGGGCTCAAGAGGAGAAAACCCCGTTGCAGGTGATTTTAAAGATGGATAACAAGTTTTTGGTTTTCAGGCTTAACGATAGTTCCGTGGCAAAAGAGTTTTATGATTTACTTCCCTTGGATGTGAGTATAAAAGATTTTGCCGGTAAAGAGAAAATCTTCTACCTTCCTAAGAAGCTTCAGACTCTCGATGCTCCCGAGGCCAAGCCAAGGGCGGGAACGCTTGCTTATTACGCTCCTTGGGGGAATATTGCGATATTTTATGAGGAGGCCGACGCCGCCAGCGGACTTTACGAGATCGGTCTCTGCGTTTCAGGTGCGGAGTATATAAAGGATTTGGAGGGGGAAGCGAGACTGGAAAAAGTAGAAGGAATTTCCTGCTTCGTTTGCCCGAGATAGGTGTTGCCTCTCCTTTTAAGAGGAGGTGACGAAGGATGAGGAAGATTCCCTTGATATTGATTCTCCTTTTAGCCCTAACTCTGGTGTTTGATGCATGTTCGGGTTACGCTGTAGAAAGTAATGTCTATATGACGAGGAATATAAGCCCTGAAGGCCTTGTGAAGGTTTATGAGGTGCTGGGGAGGGAAGCCAAGGGGAATGTGGCCATTAAAATTCACATGGGTGAGCCGGGAAATAAAAACTTCATTTCTCCGAAACTTATCGGAAAGCTTGTTCAGCGTGTAAATGGAACCATTGTGGATTGTAACACGGCTTATGGTGGTCTTCGCGCCAGCACGGCCATGCACCTTCAGGTTGCAAGGGACCACGGTTTTATGGATATAGCTCCCGTGGATATCATGGATGCCGAGGGAAGTATCAGGTTGTCCGTTGAAAAGGGGAGGCATCTAAGGGAGCTTTTCATAGGCTCTCACTATAGGAAATACGATTTTTTCATAATTTTGTCCCACTTTAAGGGTCACATATTAGCGGGGTTTGGCGGAGCTATAAAGAATATGGCGGTTGGTATGGCTTCGGTTGAGGGAAAGGTATTAATTCACACCGCGGGGAAATCGAGTAGGCTTAGAGACCTTACCTTTGGAACTCCTCAAAGGGCTTTTTTAGAGTCGGTGGCGGAGGCGGCAAAGGCTATCGCCGACGACCTTGGTGAGAATGTCGTATATATAAATATAATGAATAATCTCTCGGTAGACTGTGATTGCTTTCCAAACGCTGAAGAACCGGATATGCACGATATCGGTATCCTTGGCTCTCTTGACCCTGTCGCTTTGGATAGAGCTTGTGTGGACCTTGTTTATTCAGCTCCCGATGGAAGGTCATTGGTTAGGCGAATCGAATCCAGAGATGGAAAATACTTGCTTGAGTATGCCGAGAAAATAGGTCTTGGAAGTCAAAAGTACAAATTGATAAAGATAGATGATTGACCTTTTAAAGGGAGAATTCATATATCTGTGGTTTTACTTTACCCTTTTATTTAATCAGATATTTCCCTATTGGATATTCGGCGTTTTGGTTGGTTCCTTCCTTTCGAGCTTGGGCGAGGGTCGATTCCATAAACTGTTTTTAAAGTTTCAGGTTGAGGGGCTTGGGGCTTTCGGAATAGTCCTCGCAAGCTTATTGGGGATTGCCTCCCCTTTGAGCATGTATGGAACGGTGCCCATAATTGCGGTGCTCCTCAGGGAAGGCCTTAGACAGGATTGGATAGCGGCATTTATAACGAGCTCTATTTTACTAAATCCCCAGCTACTCGTTTATAGTGCCCTTCTTGGTAAGGCCGTCCTTATAATACGCTTTGTCTCCTGTTTCCTGTGTGGGGTAATGGCAGGGCTCTGCGTGAGGTATCTTTATAAAGATAGAAGCTTCTTTAATTTTTCCTGCCTCGCGGAGCGGGTGGAAGAAGGTGTAAGAGGATTTTCTTTTAAGCGTTTTTTGCAAAGCCTTTTTAGAAACTTTAAGGTGACAGGGTTGCATCTTTTGATCGGTATAGCTCTTACCGTGTTTTTTCAGCGCTACATTCCACAAGATGTTTTCCTCAGCCTATTTGGCAGTCATAGGGGGTTTGGAATTTTAATGTCTGCAGGGCTTGGTGTCCCTTTGTATATATGTGGTGGAGGAACCATTCCTTTACTCATGGATTGGCTGGAAAGGGGAATGAGCGTAGGGGAGGCCGTGGCGTTCATGATTGTTGGTCCTGCAACTAAGTTTACAAATCTCGGGGCGCTTAAAATGATTCTGCCTGTTAAGCATATTGTCATTTATCTTGTATACTTTATCTTTTTTGCTTTCCTTTTTGGCTTTGTTTTAAACTTCTTTTTAGGAGGGATGTAGAATGACGATCACCGAGGTTAGCAAGCGGTATGGGGTTTCTCCGCATACGCTTAGGTATTATGAGCGAATAGGCCTTATTCCTAAGGCACGGCGTGACAGAATGGGGAAAAACAGACGATATACGGAGGAAGATTGCAAATGGATAGAATTCATATTATGCATGAGAAGCGCTGGTATTGAGATAAAAACGTTGCTTGAATATGTTAACCTTCTGCTTCAGGGAGAGAGCACTGTAGAGCGGAGGCGCCAGCTTCTTATAAGGCAAAGGGATAAGCTCGTTTCCCACATGGAGGAGGTAAAAAGAGCGTTGGAGAAGCTTAACTATAAAATAAAGGTATATGAGTCTTTAATCCTTCCTGCGGAGAAGGATTTGGTAGATAGCTTGTAGCTTTTTTTTTCTATTCAGAGGTTTTTATCGCCCGAGGCTGAAAGGACATGTTTCTGACCGTTACGCTTCCCCACGCGAATGCAAGGAGCGCTCCCACCGCATTTCCTAAGACCATACCTGTCCAGATACCGTGTAAGCCCAATTTAAGGGAGAACCCTAAAAGATAGGCAAAAGCCAGTTCCAAGATCAGCGCTCTTAATAAGGTGATTACAAAACTTCTTTCTCCCTTTCCAATTCCCTGAAAGAGGGAGCTTGTCATTACGCCGAATGGTAAAAAGGGTAAGAAGAGCGGTAAGATTCTTAAAGCGCTGACCAGCTCTTCATAGATCGCCTTTGAATCCCTCGAGTATGTGAATATAAGGGCTGTTTTGGAGGCTGAAATTATTATGGCTGATGTAATAAAGATCTCTATTAGGAAGGTAAGTTTTATGGCGTAAAGATAAGCGGTTTTTAGTTTTTCTATGTCCCTTGCTCCATAGGATGCCCCAACTATTGCCGTTAAGGCAGAGGCAATTCCAAAAGCTGGGATAGAACCGAAATTTATGATTCTCCATGCGCTTGTATAAACGGCAACACCTTCATGTCCGGAAGCCCTTATTATTAGGAGGTTTATGAACAGGATAACGATGGACATAAGAAGCAGGGAAAGCGAAGATGGTATGCCGGTCCTGAGGATATCGAAGGCAATCTTTATATCCACCTTAAACCCTTTCAGGCTTAATTTGATGTAGCTTTTTCTTAAAAGCCAGTAGAGGAAGACGACGGAGGAAAAGGCCATCGACAGCAGGGTTGCATATGCCGCCCCAGCTATGCCGAGCTTCAGGGAGTATATAAAAATCGGGTCAAGAATTATGTTTAAGAGGGACCCCGCAATGTTTGAATACATGGTTTTTTTGGTGCTTCCCTCTCCGTTAAGTATTCCTGTTGCAACATGATTGAATACGAGAAAGAAGCTTCCCCATACTACTATCTTTGAATATTCTAAGGAGAGGATAAGAACGTTTCCTTTAGCTCCAAGGGTTTCAAGAAGGTCCTTCAGCCTTAGGATAGCTAAGGTGAGGCTAAGAGCGATTATGGCTCCTATGAAAAGCGAATGCATTGCTACATTTTCAGCTCCTGTTTTATCTTTCGCTCCTATCCTTCTTGAAATTGCAGAGCTTGTCCCGACCCCTATTCCTATGGATAGAGAAATGAAGGTAAAGAAGAGGGGGAAAAATATCCCTACCGCTGAAAGGGCATCCCTTCCAAGCCCGGCAACCCATACGCCATCCGCTAAGTTATAAAGGGTAAAGACCAGATTACTAACTATCATCGGGATGGAAAGCTTTAAAACGGCCCTTTTCGGATCTCCGAGCAAGGTCTTAACCCCTGTGTTCATAGCTCATCTCCTTCAGACGGGGCAATCTTGTTTTTTTCCCCTTTTCTTCTGGCCTTTTAGTAGTATACTATAGAATATCGCTCCTCGTGAAGATAGGCATTTCCTTGGATTTCCCGATGGCCTCTTTTTAATAGCTCATAGTTTTTAAGAATTCCATCAGGTCTACTATTATCCTGTCCTTGACTCTTGCGTTTTCCTTGAGCCCCATGATGGTTCTGTATTTGGAGTATATGCTTCTTAGGTGGTTGTTTATGGTCTTGGGACTGCGCCTAAGGAGCGCGGCGATTTCATTTTGCGTTCCCCCATGTTTTACCAGTGCAACAGCAACTTCCTGTTCTACCGGCGTTAGGCTTTCCCAGAACTCTTTGAGGACTCTCATGGATTCCCTCTTCCTCATTTCTCTCTGCTTTTCTATGGCCTTATAGGGGTCGTCCCATATAAGGATCTCTCGGGCGGTGGAGTAGAATAAGGCCCATTCGAGAACGGGTATGGGAATCAAAGTTACCTTTTGTGGGTCATCGGTGTGCATCGCCTTGTTTTGAAGTAGCTCGTCCTCGGAGAGAAGGTGCCATACGTGGTCATCGCTTCGGAGTAACAGCTGGGCTACCACCATTCCCATAGCTGCCATTATTTTCCTTCCACCCGCTATAGAGAGGTGAATTAAAAACCCTTTTCTTTTTAGCTCAACCACCGTTTTGTATAAAACCTTAAGAAAGGTGGCCACATCTTTTTCGCTTGTAAAATCATCGGGATAATGGCCATCATCCGCTATGGGGACTAAGGTCAAGGAGATTCCATCATAAAACTTTTCAAATTCCCTTCTCAGCCTTTCAAGCCCCTCCTTGAGCGCTGTGGAGTTTGGTTTTGTGTGAAGAACCTTTACCATATCTATGGTATATCCTCTCTTGAGCAAGGAGTCGAGCGTTAAGGTTACAACCTGTGGTTCCGTTCCGAGAGTGGAAACCAAGGCTTCCCTTCTTTTCATACCGCTTAAGCCTCCCTCGCTTAAATAGACGGTAATCTTTTCTCATGTTAGCATATCCTGTTATTTATGGTCAATTCCTCTTGAAGCTTGACATATTTGCCTTCAGGTTGTATGATAACACTAAGATGTAAAAAAGTAACACAAAGGGGGGGATTGTTATGAGAAGATTCCTTGTTCTTTCATCAGCCCTTTTAATTTTTTGCCTTGCATCTCCTGCCTTTGCTCATTTTCAGCTTTTGATACCTTCGAAGGTTTTCGTTGAGGGTGCTCCTCAAAAGGTCGAGTTTTTTATGCCCTTTACCCATCCTATGGAGGGCGGGCCTATAATGGATGTGGGGAAGCCGATTGAGTTTGGTGTTTTTGTTGGGGGAGAGAGGAAGATCTTAAATGACGAGGTTAAGGTGATTGAGCTTGGAGTTTTTCCCTCGTGGCATCCTGAGTATGGGGAAAATAAGGGAAAGAAGGCGAGGGTTTACAAGGCAGAGGTAATGATCGATACCCCTGGTGACCATGTTTTTTATGTTATCCCGGAGCCCTATTTTGAGCCTCAAGAGGAGTGTTTTATATGGCAGATGACGAAGGTTGTGGTTAACGCCTTTGGGGCTGAAGAGGGCTGGGATAAGCCCTTAGGGCTTAAGGCGGAGATAGTTCCCTTGGTTAAGCCCTATGCCTTATGGGTTGGAAACGAGTTTAAGGGACGGGTTTTAATTGATGGAAAGCCCGCTTCCAATATTTATGTTGAAATCGAATATTACAATGAAGATGGAAAGGTTAAGGAGCTTCCTTCTGATGCTTTAATAACTCAGGTTGTTAAGACCGATGAAGATGGAGTGTTTTCTTATGTTATACCGTGGGCTGGCTGGTGGGGTTTCGCTGCGCTCGGTGAGGGAGAGGAAAGGGAATATCAGGGCAAGAGATATCCCGTGGAGCTTGATGCGGTGATGTGGGTTAAGGCTTTTCCTCTTCCCGAAGGGGTAAGAAGGTAAGGGATTGACCATCCCTTACCTCTTCTCCCTCAAGAGCTTTTCAATTTCCTCCTCCGGTAAAGGCTTTGAGAGCAGGAAGCCTTGAACATAGGTGCAATCAAGCTCTTTAAGTAGGTTAAGCTCTTCTTGGCTTTCTACCCCTTCAGCCAAGGTTTCTATCCCCAAATCCTTAGAAAGGTTTATCACGTTCTTGACGATTATCTTCCTTTTAGGATTTTCCTGTAAATTTCTTATGAAGGAGGCATCGATTTTTATTAAATCTACGGGAAGGTTGGTTATCTGAGCTAAGGAAGAATAGCCGGTGCCAAAGTCGTCTAATGTAAACCTTATATTTTTACATATCTTTAACTTTTCCTGCAGTTTGAGGATTTCCTTAGAGCTTTCAACGAAGACCCTTTCCGTTATTTCAATGTTTACGGGGGAGCGGAGGCATGTTTTTACAAACCTATCCCAGAATTCTTCATCTTTCAACGTCTTTGCAGATATGTTTATTGAGACGGGGATGTTCCACTTCTGAGCCCTCCTTGCGATTTCTTTGATTGCCCACTCTTCGAAGGAGCTGAGATACCTGCTATTTTCAAGATAATCGATGAAGCTTTTGGGGCTATAAAGGGTTCCATCAAAATCTTTTATTCTGACCAAGGCCTCAACCCCAGCCAGGCTTAAATCTTTAGTTCGGAAGTAGGGCTGGTAGTGGAAGATAAAGAGACCGTTTTTGATAGCCTTCTCAACCAGTTCTGCTGCTTTAAGGTAATCTTTTATTCTCCTTTCCAGGGTGGGCTCGAAAAATCTAATTTCTCCTTCACCATATCTTCTTGCCTCAAGGAGGGCGAGCCCCGCTTTTTCAAGGAGCTCTTTGAGCCCTTTCCCGTCCTTGGGATACAAAGTTATTCCCATGTTGATGGATAAAGGTATCTGCTCCTTTCCAACGATAAACGGACTTTGAAAGATTCTACCAATTTGCTCTGCCAATACGATCGCATCTTCTTCACTCTCTAAGGGTCCGCATAATATGCCAAAGCTATCCGCCGCTATTCTTGAAACGATACCCTTATCTTCTACCTCTTCTTTCAGCTTCTTTCCTACCTCTTTAAGAAGGATATCCCCGATTTCTATGCCGTAGATGCCGTTTATTGAGGAAAAGTTATGAATATCTATAATTCCAAGGAAGAAGATTTTGTCTCCTTTTAAGCTTTCTTCAGCTTTACTGTAGAAGCTTTTGGCATTAAGAAGTCCTGTGAGGGGGTCATAAAGCATGAGCTTCTCTAATTCCGACGAAAGAAGTACCTCCTTTGTTACATCTAACCCCACGCTTACGAATCTTGGGCTTCCGTCGGGAAGCTTGATGGGGTATATGGTTTGCTCTATATGGCATATTTGACCATCTTTCCTCCTGTTTATGAACTTTCCGTGCCATGTTTTGCCCGAAAGAAGGGTCTTCCAGAGTTCCTCGTAGAATTCCCTTGAGTGGTAACCAGACTTGAAGATCGAGGGCTTCTTTCCCAAAAGCTCCTCTTTTGTATAGCCCGAGATTCGAGAAACCCCTTCGTTAGAGTAAAGAATTTTCCCCCCTTCGTCGGTGATCAAAATCCACGAGGAATTTTCAAGGGTCTTTAGGGTGATAATATTTTGTTTCATATCCTCTATCCTGTTTAAGGCAAACTCAAGGTCTTCTTTTATTTCTTCCAGAACTTCCCTATTTTCTTCCGCAAAGAAGAGGGGTTCTGGGGCGTATAGGTTTAGGATGTAAGCCACTTTACCACCTTTCCTTATGGGAATGGCGGTAGAGGAAAGGTAGCCTCTTTTTAGCATTTCCCCTTTCCAAGGGGCCGCCTCTTCCAATGCCCTCGTGTCCGGGTTTATCATGATTCTATTTTCTCGATAGGCTGTCCCTGTAGGACCCCTGCCTGAAGGCAGGTCTTCGCGAGTTGATATGTTTAGCTCCTTTAAGTATCCCTCTTCGTATCCATAGTGATAGGCTGGCTTAATTTTTTCGCCTTCGAGGTCTGGAACTCCTACCCAGACAAACTTAAGGCCCATCTCCTCCACAAGGGCTTTGCAAGTGCTTTCAAAAAGTTCCTCTTCCAGAAGGGATTTTGTGATTACCCTATTTATCTTTCTTAGGAGGGAGTAAAGCCTTTCAAGCCTCTTTCTTTGCGTAATGTCTATAAATAGGGCTATCCTGTGATAGTCGCCTTGGTAGAGTATACCGTCTGCAAAGGTTAAAGCCCAGAGAGTATTCCCATCCCTTCTTAAGAAGGGGACTTCTCCGTAAAAGCTGGGCGCTTTTTCATCTTGAAGAGCCCTTTCTAATGCCTCTTTTATTATCCTTCTATGGCTTTCGGTTATAAGGTCTTCCGCAACTTCAAGGACATGCCTTCCGATTAGCTCTTCCCTTTTGTATCCAATCATGTTACAGGCGCTTTCATTGGCGTATACGATTTTGTCTTTGTAAATCAGTATTCCTATTTGGGGAGATTTTTCCAGGGCTTTTGCTATGTTCAGGTGTGACCATAACTTTAGAAGCCTATCAAATTCATCGTATAGCCTTAACGTCTTTTTGATATCCTCTTCCTTTACCTCCTCGATATTTTCGAGGGAAAGCAGGGCATCCTTTAGCTTGTCGTAAAGCTGGGGTTGTCCCAGGAATATATGGGAACTTTCAAATATGTAGCTTTCCACGATTTGAAGGTTGGCTTTTTCTTTTTCATCTATCTCTTCCCAGGTTTCGTTATACATAACGCTTGCGTGAACTTTCCCCTCTTTTAACAGAGAGAGGGCCTCCTCATAATCTTTTACGAATACGAGTTTAACCCTTTCTATGTCGATCCCCAGGAGGGCGTAACCCGCTGCCTCCAAGAAGGGTAAGGCTACGAGTATCTCCCCTTCCGGGGGAAGCTCTCCTCTGGTCAGCAAAAAGTATCTGTCTTTCTGGTTTTTGATTTTCGCCACTGGCTTATAGCCCCTGTCGAGGGCTCTTCTTAAGGAATGGGGACTGACGTAGTAAAGGTGAAGATCCCCCTTTTCTATGTATTCGAATTCTTTTTTAAAATCAGGAATCGGCTC
>LGFB01000036.1 GCA_001508835.1 bacterium 42_11 | reverse complement strand
TATAGCTCCCTTTGTTAACATGGAGAGGGCTCAATATCTCGTTATAGAAGATAGCTTTCCTAACGGAAGACCGCCCTTTGAGGGAAGCGATACCAATTTGTTTTTGACCGATAGAGAGAAGGTTGAAAAATCTGAGAGGATGAAGGTCACCGCTTGCCTCAATCCTCTTCATACAGCGTTGGCCGTCTTTGGCTGTCTTTTGGGGTATAAAACTATTGCGGAGGAAATGAGAGACCCGCTTTTAGTGAAGCTTGTGCGAGGCGTTGGGGAGGAGGGCATGAGGGTTGTTGTTGATCCCGAGATAATAAGCCCGAGGAAGTTTTTAGAGGAGGTTATCGAAGAGAGACTTCCCAATCCATACATGCCCGATACTCCACAGAGGATCGCCACGGATACATCTCAAAAGGTCCCGATAAGGTTTGGGGAGACCATCAAATCTTATTATGAGAAACCGGGCCTCGCTCCAGGGGATTTAAGGTATATTCCTTTGGTCATAGCTGGTTGGTGTAGATACTTACTGGGAATAGACGATAAAGGAGAGAGAATGGAACTTAGCCCAGATCCTTTGTTGGACTCTTTAAGAGGATATCTTGCTTCAGTTAAGTTCGGTGAGCCCGATTCCGTTGGAGATGCGTTAAAACCGATCCTTTCAAGCCCTCAGCTATTTAGGGTTAATCTTTATGAGGTAGGCTTGGGAGAGAGGATAGAAGCATACTTTAGCAAGATGATAAAGGGTCCAGGGGCTGTAAGAGCAACTCTTAAGGAGGTCGTAGAGGGGGGATAAAGAGCATGAAGATGGTTTTTAGATGGTATGGAGAGAACAATGACCCGGTGACTTTGGAGCAAATAAGGCAGATACCGGGTGTTGTAGGTGTTGTTGGAGCTTTATTTGATGTGCCTGTCGGAGAAGTTTGGCCGCTTGAAAAGGTGAAGCATCTTAAAGAGGTGGTTGAAAAGGCTGGCTTAACTCTTGAGGTTATTGAGAGCGTGAATGTTCATGAGGATATCAAGTTGGGTCTTCCCACGCGGGAGAGATACATAGAAAACTACATAGAAACGATTAGAAACCTATCTAAGGTTGGGGTTAAGGTGATCTGCTACAACTTTATGCCCGTGTTTGACTGGATGAGAACGGAACTTAATAGAAAATTGCCGGATGGCTCGGAGACGATGGAATACGATCATAGCTTGATAGAGAACATCACGCCTCAGGAGTTAATTAAGCGAGTTAAAGAAGGTTCTCATGGCCTCGTTCTTCCAGGTTGGGAGTGGGACAGGCTTGCCAAGCTTGAGGAGACCTTTGAGCTTTACAAGGAAGTTGACGAAGCTAAACTCTTTGATAATTTCGTTTACTTTTTAAAGGCCGTTATCCCCACATGTGAAGAGTGCGATGTTAAGCTTGCAATTCATCCTGATGATCCCCCATGGAGCATATTTGGCCTTCCGAGAATAGTAACCAACAGGGAGAACATAGAGCGTTTCTTAAGGGCAGTTGATAGCCCCTATAACGGCATTACTCTGTGTATGGGGTCCCTTGGTGCTAATCCTGACAATAATATTCCGGAGATGATAAGATATTTTGGTAAAATGGGGAGAATTCACTTTGCGCATGTGAGAAACCTTAAAATAGAAAATCGCGGTAAGTTTTACGAAACGGCTCATCCTTCCTTCTGCGGCTCTCATGATATGTTTGAAGTTATGAAAGCCTTTCATGATATAAATTACGAGGGGTATATAAGACCTGATCATGGCAGGATGATATGGGGGGAGAAGGGGCGCCCAGGATATGGCCTTTACGATAGAGCTTTAGGTGCTGTTTATTTGTTGGGCCTTTGGGAAGCTATAGGTAAGATGAAGGAAAGATACTGTTGATTATAAATTTCTTTGAGAAAAAGCGCCCCCTAATTCTTAAGGGGGCGCTTTTTTTATGGTTTAAAATGGAGTATAATACTTAAGCTGATAAAGGATAAAGGTGGGATGTAAATGAGGGAGGTTCTCCCTTTAGATAAATTAGACGAAGGGGAAAAAGGGAAAGTAGTAGACATTGTTGGTGGAAAAGGCTTTAGGATGAGGCTTGTTCAATTAGGGATAATACCTGGAGTTGAGGTAAAGATTGCAAAAAGCGCTGTTTTAGGTTGTCCTTTGATGGTAGAGGTAAATAATGCGCGAATCGCTCTTGGAAGAGGGGTGGCATCGAGAATTTGGGTGGAAAAGATAGAGTAAGAATTGCTCTCGTTGGACAACCTAACTGTGGTAAGAGCACCATATTTAATCAGGTGGCAGGCTATAAGTCCATCGCCTCCAATTTCCCGGGGACCACAGTTTCGTATACGGTGAGCGATATTCGCTTCGGTAACAGAGTTTTTGAGCTGGTGGATCTTCCAGGTATTTACTCTCTTTCTCCTGTTGATGAAGCCGAAAGGGAAGCGCGGAAATTTATGCTTAAAACGGGGGCTGATCTTTATATAAATGTTCTTGATGCTTCACTCCTTTCAAGGAGCCTTGAGTTTACCATTGAGCTTATGGAGTTGGAGCTTCCGATGATACTCTGTCTTAACATGATGGATGAAGCTGCGGAAAAGGGAGTAATCATAGAAGTGGAAAAACTTTCGACGATTTTAGGTATTCCCGTGGTTGCAACGGTTGCTAACAGGGGCAGGGGATTAAAAGAACTTTTCGAAACCGCCCTTATGGCTATCGAGGAAGGGGTTAAAGCCTCTCCCCTTAAATTTTGTGGGGCTATTGAAAGAGAAATTGAAGGCCTGGAAAATAGGTTAAGTAACGTTAATATAGTGGGTAGATTCCCAAAGAGGTTTCTTGCCCTTAAACTTTTAGAAGGAGACCAAGAGATAAGCTCTATAGTTTATAGATATGCCCCTGAGCTCACGGATTTTGTAGCTCAGGCGAGGGAGAGGATATTAAAGGAATATGGTAGGGAACCTGATGAAATAATAGCTTCTCAACGGCACGCTCTTGCCTTCAATGTGTTTGAGCAAGTTGCTAAGGTTAAGAAAGGAAAGGAGACCATAAGGGAGAAGATAGATACCTTCGTTCTTAATCCCTATATAGGTTATCCTTTGCTTGTTTTGACCTTGTACCTTTTCTTCTCCTTTATTTTTAAGTTCGGTTCTTTATTAGAAGGTCCTCTTCTCGCTTTCTTTGAGAGTTTTTACGAGAAAATTTCGCCTTTTTGGGGTTCGGAGGGCTTGGCTTCGTACATAATTAAGGGGATATATGATGGTTTTACTGGGGGACTTGCTATTGTTCTACCATATCTCTTCCCCTTTCTATTGGGCTTGTCTTTTCTTGAAGATCTTGGGTATCTTCCAAGGATAGCGTTTCTTGTAGATGCATTGATGCATAGGATAGGCCTTCATGGAAAGGCAATATTGCCCCTCATTCTGGGATACGGTTGCAATGTCCCGGGCGTGATGGCTATAAGGATACTCGAGAGCTCGCGTGATCGGTTTATTGCTTCCATATTAACCGTTTTAATTCCGTGTGCTGCTAGGATGACAATAATAATGGGACTTGTTGGCTTTTACCTTGGTGGAGGTTGGGTCTCTTTTCTTTATATTTTAAACCTTGTAATAGTTGGCATTTTAGGATGGGCCTTTTCTAAGCTCCTTCCCGGATATTGTGAGGGGCTTATAATGGAGGTCCCGCCGTATCGCTTGCCTACCTTAAAGGGTCTTTTGGCGAAAACGTGGCTTAGGCTTAGAGAGTTTTTAATAGTAGCGTGGCCTCTTCTAATAGGAGGAAGTATTCTTTTATCATTAATTACTTACTATGATTTTGAGGATAAAATAAATTCCATCTTTAGTTTTCTCACCCGTTCCCTTGGTCTTCCCGTTTCAGCGGGCGTTACCCTCATATTTGGCCTTTTGAGGAAAGAGCTATCTTTATTAATGCTCAGGCAGGCTTTAGGTGGGGATTTATCGGTTTTACTTCCTTCCCAAATTCTCGTATTTACAGTTTTTATTATATTCTACTTTCCGTGCATATCTACCTTGGGGGCTTTGATAAAAGAGATAGGTATAAGGAGGTCTCTTTTTGTTTTTCTTTCAACCTTTGTTATTGCCTTTGTTCTCGCTATGTTTGCAAGGGCGGTTAGCTTACTATTCTTAGTCTGAGGCTACCAGCGAATTTCAGGATCTCGCTCCACTCTCTCGCATTTATTCTTCTTGATATTTTGGGGTATCTTTCAGCAAGATAGGTTGGATAATACTGATCCATGATATTAACAGCTATCCCGGGAAAGTTTTCGGCAAGGAGCTCAAGGGCTTTAAAGGACGATGCGGCATCGTTGGGCATGATAAGGTGTCTTATGAAAACTCCCTTTCTTGCTATTCCATCTGGACCGATCTCTAAATGCCCAACCTGTGATAGCATTTCTTCTATAGCTTGAAGAGCGATCTCCGTATAGTTCTTAACCTTGGATAGCTCCTCTCCCGCTTCTGATTCTCCATATTTGAAGTCTGGCATGTAGATGTCGATTACCCCTTTAAGGAGCTTTAGGGTTTTAACAGACTCATATCCCCCACAATTATAGACTATTGGTATGTGGAGTCCTTTAGCCTTGGCAAGCTCTATAGCCTTGACTATGGAAAGAATATGTGGAGTGGGTGTTACAAGGTTGATATTGTGACAGCCTGCCTTTTGAAGCGTTAACATTATCTTAGCTAAGTCTTCCACCTTTATGACCTTACCATATCCTAACTGGCTTATATCGTAATTTTGGCAGAAAACGCATTTCATATTACAGTAAGTAAAAAATATTGTTCCGGATCCACCTCTTCCAACAAGGAAACTTTCTTCTCCAAAGTGGGGGCCGTAACTACTTATCATGGGTTCCAATGTAGGTACTCTGCAAAAACCCGCTTTTTTCTCATTCCTTTCAGCTTTGCATTCGTGAGGGCATAACCTGCAGGGGGATGAGATGTTTTCAATCTCCTCTAATCTTTGGTTTTCCATCTATGGTTAATTCCTCCCCCTTGATAAGCCTTCTTATATTCTCTCTGTGAGTATAGAGAACGAGGATGAAAGTTATTAGAGAGAAAAAGGGAAGGGCTTTAGGAGAGAAGGGCAAAACATAAGCCCAAGCTATACTGGAGCCAACTCCACAAAGAGAGCCTAACGAGGAATATCTTGTTACCTTAACCATGATATACCAGACGAAAGCGGACAGGATGGCTACAGGCAGGGATGCAGCCGCAAGGACACCATAGGTTGTAGCTATACCTTTTCCTCCTTTGAAGCCTAAAAATGGTGTCCATATGTGTCCGCATATGGCAGCAAAGCCAGAGGATAAAGCGATTTCATAAGAGCCTGTATACTTCAGGGTTAGAAGATAGGGAATAGCTCCTTTTATGAGGTCCCCAATCAGAGTTATAAGCGCGGCCTTTTTCCCAAGGGTTCTTCTGACGTTTGCCATGCCAATGTTTCCGCTTCCGTGCTTCCTAATATCTATCCCGAAAAGGAGCTTTCCATAGACGTAGCCTGTAGGGAAAGACCCGAATAGGAAGCCGATAATGATAAAAGCAATAACTTCCATTTCTATTTCAGCGCCTCCCTTATTATTTCTTTGTTTTTAATAAAATAATCTAACCCCGAAAGTATCGTTACTATGGCCGTTGTCCATAATACTATGAGAGTAATGGTTTCGTTGAAACCCAATAGTATTGTGAATACCGCTATGGTCTGGAGAAACATTTTTGCCTTTCCAAAAAAGCTTGCCGATATGATTATGCTCTTGTTTGCTGCTAAGGTCCGCAAGCCTGTCACTAAAAACTCTCTTGTTATCACTACGATTGCTATCCATGCAGGTACCTTTCCAAGTTGGACGAAGCTCACAAAGGCGCCCGTGATTAGAATCTTATCTGCTATAGGATCTAAGATTTTACCTGCATCAGTTATTATCTTCTTTGCCCTGGCTATCCTGCCATCGAGATAATCGGTTAACGAGGCTACTGAGAAGAGTATAAGCGAGGCAAGTTTTAAGTTTCCCTCTTCCCAGAGACACGCAGCTATAAAGGGTATCGTTAAAACCATTCTTAAAAGTGTTAATTTAATTGCTAAATTCACGTCCTATCTCACCCCACACAGAAATAACTTTGATAATAATCTTTCCTGTATTTGCACCGCTCCTACGGGACAAAGCTCATGACAGCAGAAGCATAAGATGCACTTATCATAGTTGACCCTTGGAAAGGGACTCAGGGTAATTGCCCTTTCCGGACAGTTTTTAGCACATATTCCACATTTTATGCACTTTTCTTCGTTCATCTTTATCTTGGGTGTTAGCCCTCTCCATATGAAGGAAGGTAGAGCCCTAGCCAAAATCATGCTTTTTGGAGCCTCAAAGCTGAAACTTACTTCCTCTAATCTCTCTCCCACTATATCTACTTTTTCCGGATTTAGGTTTCTTTCCTCTGCTACCTTTATGGTTGGAATTTTATGAGGGACGAATCCCATTATTCTTGATGCTACTAAGTCTACCGCGAAAGAGTTTTCTCCTCCGAAAAGGAGTTTTGTTTCTATTGGTTTTCCCCACGATGGTCCTTCTCCTTCCATGGATAAGGTTGCATCCACTATTGTGATGGTTGGCTTTGCGATGAGATGGAGATCTATCAACGCATGGGCGAAGTTTTCCGCGTCCCTGGCTTCGGCGTGAACTCTTGCCTTCTGACTTCCAGGAAGACAGCCGAAGGTGTTCTTAACGGCACAGGTCATAACGGTAAGGTTGTGCGTCTTTAGCTTAGGTAGGTTGATTATCTTATCCGCTTGGAAAACTGCCTCTGCTACCGCCACATGCATTTTACCTCTTTTTCCTAAACTTATCTCTTTGGTCCTTTTACCTTCTTCGTCAAAGTTTCTTAGCTTAACTTTCGGGTATTTCTGAGGTAGCTCATGTAAAGCTATACTTTCCATTGTTCTCTGAGTTGCGCTTTTCGTTGAGATGCCCGAGCTATCACCTATCCATATTTCTGATGCTATTGGGTGGATAATCTCAACGACAGCTTCAATAACCCTCGGGTCGGTTATTCTCGCTTCTTCTATCTTTGATGGGGAAAGAAGGTTAGGCTTGATCAAAACCTTATTGTTGGGAGATATAAACTTTTCAACTCCACCAAGAAGGTCGAAAATCTCTTTAATCTTTGTTTTTATATGCTCGTAGCTTATCTCGGGAATTTTTCTTAACGCAACCTTCATAAAGCTATTATAGCACTAATTATGGGTAGTATTTATGGTATACTTTGTGTTGATGAGTAAAAACGTGAGTAAGGTTTGTATAATAACGGGAGCTACAGGTGGAATAGGGAGAGCTTTAAGTTTGAAATTTGCTGAAGAGGGTTTTTCTCTCCTTTTATGCGGTAGGTCGAAAGAGAAGCTTCGCTTGCTCGAGAGGGAACTTGGCTGGGCTAAGGTGGAAGTATGTATCTATGACGCCTTAAAGAGGAATGAAGTTGAAGTGGTTCGAAAGGCTTTAAATAGTTTTGGCAAGATAGATGTCCTTATAAATGGGGCAGGCGTTGGCATTTATGAAGGCTTTGAGGATATGAGCGAAGAGGATTTGCGTTATGTGTTTGAAGTGAACTTTTTTTCCCCATTTCGGCTGACTAAGGAAGCCCTGAGGCATATGAAGAATGGGGGAACCATAATAAACATCTCTTCTATAACGGCGCGTTTACCAGTTCCCTTTATGGGGGGATACGGTGCCAGTAAGTCTGCTTTAAGCTCTATAATGGAAAGCCTGAGAGCTGAATTAGTGGAGAGAGATATAAATGTGCTTAACGTGGAAGCAGGAAGGATTAAAACGGAGTTTACGGAAAGGACATTGGGCAGCTTAAGGCACCCCCCATTGGGCAGAAGGGAAGACCCCTCCCTTTTTGCAAAAGCGGTTTATGATGCCTATTTGAAGAGAAAGAGGGTTCTCGTTTGGCCTTTCCGTTATAACCTTTTTGTTGTCTTAAGGGCTCTTTTCCCTAATCTTTATGATAGGAAACTTTATGAAGCGTGGAAGCGGGAAAACGAGCTTTAATTAACTTCAGAAAACTCTTCAAAGAAGGTTTCTAAAGCTCTCTGAATTGCTCCCTGAAGCAAGACAGCTTTGCTTTTTAAGTTAGAGAAGAGGGGTTTGTATGTAGAAAAGAGGGACTTTCCGTAAAGGAGCTCTCCGCTTTCTCCATCACAAAGGTGAATGGTCATTTGAACTACTCCTTGTTTATCGGTAGAGGGAATATAGCTTCCTATGGCAATGGCTACCCCTATCCTCTGAGCTGTTACGAATGGGGCAATTCCCCCGAGGAGTTGACTTAAAGGGCTTCCGCTGGAAACATCCATCGTGCCGTAATCTACTATACAACCTCTTACTATTATGTCCGCTTTAAAGTAGCTTCCGATTTTTTTGATTTCTTCTTTCGTTAATGCAAGCATAAAGGGTTCGCTTAGAAGCCTGGGGTCGTTCTCTTTTAGATATTCGTGCATTTCCTTGCTAAATCCGTAGGTTTCGAGTTGCTCTTCCAATTTCTTTTGGTATTCATTTTTCCTCTCCACCAGGTTCATTTCTCTAAGTAGCTTCCATACATCTTCTTCAGGCATTACAAGCTTTCCCATGCTTTCGAATCTTTGTCTAATAGCAAAAAGTAGCCTTCTGCTCTCTATTTCCATGGGGTTCCTTGAGGTGCTGGAAAAGGGTAAGATGACGATTTTTTTTGCTTGGATTAGCTTGATGCGTGCTTTAGCGAGAAAGGGGTTTTCCTCTCCTCTCGCAAGAGTTGGTAAAAATGACAGCAAAAGAACTATAAAAACCGCGCACCTAAATCTCATGGTTCCTCCTCCTTTCCCTTTTCTTTTTAGAAGTATAGCACAATAACTGCTATAATCATAATAGAGATTGAGAAAGGAGATGGTAAGGTGGCTCTGGAAGATAAAATTGAGATTATAGAAATGGCGTTGAGAGACTATATGAAGTTAAAAGAGGTGCCTTCTCTTCTTTTGGAAGCGATGGAGTATTCTCTATTTCCTGGTGGGAAGAGATTTAGACCTCTTTTAGTTTTATCCTCTTGTGAGGCAGTTGGTGGACATCTGAGCGATGCGCTTCCAGTGGCCTGTGCTATCGAGCTAATTCACAATTATTCTTTAATTCATGATGACCTCCCTTGTATGGATAATGATGATTTTCGCAGGGGGAAGCCTTCGACTCACAAGAAATTTGGGTGCGCTCTCGCTGTGCTTGCGGGCGATGCCCTTTTAACCTATGCCTTTGAAATATTGAGCAGTAGCTTGAGCGGTAACCTTTTAAAGGATGTTATCTTTGAGATAGCTTATGCCGCTGGTCCTTCTGGCATGGTTGGGGGGCAAGTTCTCGATATTACCGAAGGGAGGATAGAGGATATTCACTCTAAGAAAACCATGGCGCTTATAAGGGCTTCTAGCAGATGTGGTGGGCTGGTTGGAGGGGCAACTTTTGAGGAGCTTGACACTCTAACTCGATACGGAGAGAA
>LGFB01000035.1 GCA_001508835.1 bacterium 42_11 | reverse complement strand
CCTCCCCTTATTTCCCGGTTTCGAGATTATTGAAGTAAAAGTTTTTAACCATCTCTATCAGACTCTGTATAGAGCGAATAACCGCCAAGAAAAACCCAACGATTGCCGAAAGATACACAAGATACATTGGTATCTCCATGGCAGGGCTTCTTTGCCCACTTTTACGTATCATCTCCACAACAGGTATAGCCTTAATAAAGAGATATAAGAAAAAGACAAGAACAACTACCTCTATAGCTATCCTAAACCATCTTTTAATCCTCAAAGGCATCGCTTCAACTAAAGAATCAACCCTCAATATGGTTTTTTTCCTTATACTGTCCCCAATGCTTAAAAGCGAAGACCACACGAAGAGATATCTGCAAAACTCTTCAGCCCATGATAGAGAAGCACCCACCACATAACGCATAAAGACCTGAAGCAGCATAACACAAGATATTAGCACCAATAAAAGTCCCAATATAAACTCCTCCAAATGCTGGTCTAACCACCTTATAACGTTCACCCTATATCCCTCCTTAAAGAAGATAGGGTGGTAAAGGGCTATTTACCCTTTACCACCAACTTATTCTTAACTTCCTCCTTCTTCCTTTCTGTGACTTTTGAGCTGTGGGGAATATATCCATATAAACTTCAACGGTTCATCTCCAGTATTAACTATTGAATGGTATTCCCCAGGAGAGTTGTAAATGCAAACGCCCGGTTCAAGAGGGATCTCCTCGTCCTTAGTTATAAACTTTCCCTTGCCTTGAAGAAATATCATTACCTCCTCTTCATTATCGTGTTTGTGTTCTGGAACCATACCACCCACATAAGTCTCGTTTATACCCACAGCTAAGTTTTTAGCCCCCACCGTCTTTTCAGAAACCAATATCCACGATTTTCTTGGAGGCTCTCTGTATTCCCCTTCTACTTCGCTTATACGGATCACTTTGACCTTCGACATTCCCCTACCCCCTTCTTAAAAGATATTAGGATCCATCTCAATTTCCCATATGCCTTCCAGTTCCTCCTGCGGTATATCAAAAACCACATTATGTGGCGGTAAAGGTTCCTCTCTCATAAACTCGGGCATTCTCCTAAACTTCTCAGAGACCCCAGCAAGCTCGTTAAACTTCCTTTCCGTATCCAAAACCTCAACACCTATATGCTTAGCATCTTTGAAGCTTAAATCCCAACCATACCTTGCCTTAAACAAAGCCCCTAAAAGATCGGGATTTTTTATAAAGGCGGGCCTAATGAACAAACAAACACCCATCGAATCTATCAGAGCTGCCCTAATTTGAAGCTGCCTTGAGATGCGAACCTGACCTTCCTTGGATAGAGGATCATGATATCTTACGGTTTCAAAGGCATTACCTGCCGTGTGGTCAGCACCCATCGTGGAGGTAGCATATAATACCCCATTCCCCTTCAGCCCCCTTGGGTCATATGCAGGAATGGCCTGTCCTTTAACGACTGGGACTCTCCTTACACCAAAGGCTTGTCCCGTAAAGGCAGCACCGTTTCCTATAATCCTTCCCAAATAAGTGCCTTCCCCTATCTGCCTAACCAAACTTTTTGCACCCTCAGCGTCACCAAACTCTATAACACCGGCTTCCATGGCAACACCTATAGCAGCTCCGATTTCAATGGTGTCAACCCCTACATCGTTGCAAAGTCTGTTAAGCTCCGCAACGGCATCTACATCTCCTATACCACAGTTAGGCCCTAACAGCACCACGCTTTCATACTGGAGAGTAGCAACTATCTTCTCTCCCTTCTCGTTTGGGAAAACATGGCTACACATAATGGTGCAGCTGGGCACACATTGAGTTCCACTTCTTCCACATCCTCCTCTTTTTCTTATAAGCTCGGCCACCGCAGGACCAGTGAAGTTATCAGCATACTCAAATTGGCCAGAGCTAAAGTTCCTTGTGGGCAAGAAACCTAACTTATTAACCATCTCCAAGATATCCAACGTTCCATATTTTCTTCTATTTTGGCTTTTAGGATCTTCCCTGAGTATCTTAGCTACTTCCTTAACCACTTCTTTTAATAATTCGGGGTCATGATAATCAGGCTCGACAACCTTAGAATCATCTATCACTATCGCCTTTATTCCCTTCGAACCCATTACCGCCCCCAAACCGCCTCTTGCCGCATATCTAACCTGCTCCAACTTATCATCAGTAAGGGCTATACCTGCCCCATAAAGCTTCATCTCACCTGCAGGACCTATACATATGAAGCCTTTCCTTTCGCCGAATTCTTTTCTTAACAATTCAAAGGTTTCACTAACCAACTTTCCTTTAAGATATGGAGCATCTATGAGCCTCGCTCCATCCGCATCAATATACAAAACCCTTGTTTGATCCCTTTCAGGAATATCTTCAAGAATAACCGCCTTTACACCTATTCTTGCCAGCTTCTTACCCGCACTACCACCCGAATTACACTCTTTGACCCCACCCGTAAGAGGACTTTTACCTCCTATTGAAATTCTACCACTTGTACTCAAGTTTGTATCGGCAAAATAGCCAGAAGATATTATCAATTTATTATACCTTCCAAGGGGCTCACAGGTTGGAGGAACCTCATCTAAGAGCACCTTGGCAATGTAATATCTACCTGCATATCTTCTCTCCTCTGGGGTAGCTATTGACTCTTTAATTTCCCCCGTTCTCGTATTAACCCTGATGATCCTCTTCATTCATACTCCCCCCTCAAGTTCAGTTTAATCTAAGGCTTGAACCTACCTTTTCCAAAAGAGCGTTAATAGAGGAAGCCAACTTATCGTCCAATTCCACACCTTCTTCTCTGCTCCTTTTCTCCCTTCTAAACTCTATTTCACCAGGTATAAAGATTTCCTCCACCCCATGGGCTTTCTTAAGCCCCTTCACGGTCGCAAAGTAAACTTTCATTTTCTCCTTAAACTCATTTAAATCTATAAAACGCGACACATCTATAACTATACAGGAAGCCCCTACCCTCGTTGGACCCTCAAGGACATGGAAGGACTTAAGCTGATTCCCATAGCCAGAGCCAGCCAATAAACCGCAAATTATATCAACAGCCATCGCCAAAGCCGACCCCTTAGGGCCTCCTATAGGCATCAAAGTTCCCTTCAAAGCGGCCTCAGGATCGGTAGTAGGCCTCCCTTCGGCATCTAACGCCCAACCTTCAGGAATCTTCATGCCTTTCCTTTGAGCTTCTCTAATCTTTCCTCTTGCAACAACGCTTGTTGCCATATCCATGGTAAAATTCATTCCATCCCCCGGAATTGAAAGAGCTATCGGATTCGTCCCCAAAAACTTTTCAGCGGCTCCCCATGGAGCCATCGCGGGAGCAGCATTAGAAGCCATAATTGCTATCATGCCGTTGTCAGCAGCTTTTTCGGTATAACAGCCTAAGCAACCAACATTATTAGTATTTCTTATCAGGGATATCCCTATACCATACTCCTTGGCCTTCTCGATGGCCTTCTCCAAAGCAAAATAACCAGCTACCATGCCTATACCATCTTTACCATCTATAAGAACGGTAGCATCTTTTTCCGATAAAACTTCGACCTCCGTAGGAAGCCTCAATTGCCCACCATCAACACGCATGGCTATCACATTCAGTAGATAGACGCCATGCGTTGAAATGCCTCTCATATCAGCCTTTACCAATATTTCGGCAATCTTTTTAGCATTCGCTTCAGTTTCCCCCAATCCCACCAAAATCTCTTCAACTGCAAGAATAAGCTTGTCAACTTCAACCTTCAAGTCCAGCAACCCCCTTTTTTAAAGAGCGTTTACTCTTCCTTCAAGCCGAGTCTATCCAAAACTTCACGAAGATTGTTATAGTCTACACTCGAAACGCCGGTTTTAAGAACCTCCCTCTTTTTCTCCTCATTAGCCACCCTCTTTAAGGCTTTTTCCAGTACATCTTTAGCATCCTCTTTCTTAACGATTACAATCCCGTCGTTGTCTCCCAGCACTATATCACCCGGATTAACAACCACACCTCCAAGGGTTATGGGGTAATTTATCAAGCCTAAAATTTCCTTAGTAGTTCCCCTTATAGAAAATCCTCTGCAAAACACGGGAAATTCCATCTTCACTATCTCCTCAGAATCCCTTATACAACCATCTATTACCAAGCCTGCTATGCCTCTTGCCAAAGCCGAAACCGTCATCAGCTCTCCCCAATAGCCGTATTCATAAGCGCCACCTGTGACAGCAACTATAACATCTCCTTCCTGAGCAACTTCCAAGGCCTTATGAAGCATCAGATTATCCCCCGGTCCACATTGAACTGTAACAGCCGTTCCACAAACTTTGATACCCCAATATGCCGGCCTTATAAGGTTAGAGACAGCTCCTTTACGCCCTGAGGCTTCGTAAACGGTTGCCGACGAAAGCTCACTAAAAGCCCTTACAAGCTCCCTTTCTGGCCTTTCAAAACCTCTTCTAACGTGAATCATTAAACCCCTTACCCCCCATCTATTTAAGATTAACCTCCACACATGGCAACGAACAGATGAATCTCGTCTCCATCCTTTATCTCCTCATTGACATCTATCCTAAAAGAATCACGAACGAAAACGATGTCTTCCCACCATTCCTTCTCTATTCCCGCTCTCTTAAGCAAACATTTGAGGGGAAGCGGTCTCTCTATCGAGATTTGCGAAGTAAACCTACTTAAAATTCCATGTCCTACTATCCTAACCATCTTGATCTCTCACTTATATTGTAATTGCTAAGACTATGTAAAGTCAATGAGTTTTATGCCAAAAAATAAAAGTTACTTCCATATAGTGGAAGACAAAAGAGGAGAAAAAACAATGATGAGCCTTTACCTAAGGAGGTTCCTTTAAAAATTATTTGCTGTGGAAGGTTAATTCCCGATAGGTTGAACCATCCCTATAAATATGTGCTCTCTGCCGAGGCTTCCATAATAGGCATGAAGAGTTGCTTTGTGAACCATTAACTCCATAAAGTTACCTCTCAGTATCGCAGGATAAGGAACAACCTGCTCGGATATGGGTTTAGTCAAATCCAGTGAAAGCTTTCTTGCCTTATTTACGAGCTCTATTTCACTTATTAAGGATTCGTCACAATTCAATTCAGAAGCAACCATCCTTTTAAGCAGTTCCTTAGAAAACGCAATTATCAAGCCATCTCCTTTCTTAAGCCCCATAAAAACCACAATCTCAGGCAAGTTACAACCGTAAGATTCACCGGAACTTTCCACCCTCTCCCACAAAACACCATCAAGAAGCTTGCCTACTTCTTCTTTGAGCTTTTCTAACATTAACTTATCCCCCCTTGAGAAGCTCTCTCGCATGCTCTAAAGCAATTTCAGAAACCTTACCCGAAAGCATTCTTGCTAATTCCCTTATCCTCTCTTCTCCTTTAAGAAGCTTAACTCTGCTTTTAACTTTCCCGCCTTCCACTACCTTGTCGACGAAGTAATGATGATCTGCCCTTGAAGCTATAGAAGCAAGATGAGTAATGCATATAACCTGTCTCTTTTCGGATAATTTCTTTATCTCGTATCCAAGCATGTTAGCTACATCTCCACCTATCCCCACATCTATTTCATCAAATATTAGCGTAGGAACTGCGTAATTCTGAGCAATCGCACATTTCAAAGCAAAACTTAAGCGAGATATCTCCCCACCAGAAGCTATCAGGTTTATCTTTCTTAACTCGTCCTGCGGGGAAGGAGACATTAAGAAGCTAACCTTATCAAACCCTTTTATCCCGAGCTCTCCCTTCTCTATTCCGATTTTGAAAACGATATTACCCATTGCAAGCTTTTCCAATATCCTTTTAACCTCCGACTCAAGAAGAGAAGCACATCTTTTTCTCTCTTCCGAAATTCTTTCTCCCAAGGAACAAAGGAGTTTATAAAGCTCGTTTACCCTTTCCTTCAATGAGTAAACTTCGTTATCCAAATTGCCAATCTTCTGCAATTCCTCCTTCCAGCGGGAGGCAAGTTCTAAGAGTTCTGAAACAGTATTAACTCCGTGTTTTCTCTTTAGCCTTCTTATCAAGGAAAGCCGTTCCTCCACTAAGTCCAGATTTCCCTCCTCAAAGGTTAGGGATTCAAGCTTCCTATAAAGGGCGCTTGAAATATCCTTAAGAATAAGAAGAAAGGACTGTATATCTTTAGAGATCTGAGAAATATCTGCTTCGTATCTACCTATCTTTTCAAGGACCGTCAAAAACTCGCCACACTTATCCAGTATTCCTCCGCTCCATCCTTCTCCCTCAAGTAAATGCAAGGCCTCCTTCAAATGAGATTTAAGCTCTTCAAGGTTCAATAACTTTTCTCTCTTAGATAAGAGCTCTTCCTCCTCACCAACCTCCAAAGAAGCCTTTTCAATTTCTTCAAGATAGAAAGAGATTTCTTCCCTCCTCCTCCGTAATTCCTCTTCGTCCTTACGTAGTTCCTCGAGCTTCCTCGATGATTCTAAATACTCCCTGTAAAGGCGTTCATACTCGTCTAACAGAGCTTTAATCGTGCTACCTCCGTATCTATCAAGAGCATCGAGCTGATTACTTTCCTTTAATACCCAACCATATTCAAGCTGGCTATGAATCTCAAATAAACTTGGTCCCAGCTCTTTCAGGAAGTTGATGGGAACTCCCCTACCCTGATAGAAGGCTCTACTTCTTCCCCCTGAAAGAACCTCCCTCCTTAATATAACTTCCTCACCATCGATTTCGAAAATAGCTTCTACTTCTGCCCTTTCCGCTCCACTCTTTATCACATCTTCTCCAGCCCTTTTGCCTAAAAGAAGGGACAAAGCGCCAACGATAATGGATTTACCAGCACCGGTTTCCCCCGTTAGAACAGTTAAACCTGGATGAAACTCCATCTCAAGCTCCTCAATTATGGCAAAGTTCTTAATTCTGAGTTCCCTAATCACCTGGGATCACTCCAAGCTTAAGCTTTTTTCTTAAAAGTTCGAAAAAGCTCCTCCCCTTAAAGGTTATTATCTTAGCTGAAAATGGCGCCTTTCCTATAAGAATCTCATCACCAGGAAACACCTTAAAACCTGCCTGTCCATCTTGCGTCAACATGATATCTTCGTGATCCGCCCCTAAAACGATTTTAATCGAGGAGGAAGAAGGTATTATAATAGGTCTCGCATAAAATGTGTGAGGACATATGGGAGTCAAAACTATGCCCGGTAATGCGGGATGCAAAATCGGTCCACCCGCTGAGAGAGAATAAGCCGTAGAGCCGGTAGGGGTAGCCACGATTAAACCATCAGCAGGATAAGAAGTAAAATACTCCCCATCTATATAAACTGTAAGAGTTATCAATCTTGCAAAGGCTCCCTTCATAATGACAAACTCGTTCAATGCATAAAGAAGATGCCCTTTGAATTTAGCCTCAAGCATCATTCTCTCGTCTATCTCGAACTTCCCTTCCAATATCTTAGATAATGCTATTTCCAGGGTAGAAATGCTCTCGGAAACCAAAAAGCCAAGTCGACCTAAATTTATTCCAAGCATAAGAACACCGTATGGAGCAAGGAGCCTTGAAGCCTTAAGAAAAGTTCCATCTCCCCCTACTATAAGGGCTATCTTCACCCTTCTTGCAAATTCAAGGTCATCTAAAGAAAGATCTTCTCTTCCTAAAAAAGCTCCCCCCTCCTTGGTTAAAAAGGGTTTTATCCCTTTACTTTCGAACCAAGAAAGTATCCCATAGCCTATTTCCCGAGCCGATTCTCCCTTTTGAGGATTGACTATTAATCCCCAAGAGTTGCGTGGGCAAATTCTACTATCGATGATATCATCTCCTTTCTAAAATTCCCTCTCCTAAAACCCACGTATAAAAGAAACTCAATGTTACCTTCAGGCCCTTTTATGGGAGAAAAGGTCAGGTCCAATGGAAACAGTTCTAACTCCTCGTCAACGAAAGTAACTATTTCTTCTATGACTTCTATATGAACCCGCTTATCCCTGACAACGCCACCCTTGACTTTTTGACGCCCCGCTTCAAATTGAGGTTTAATAAGAACAACCCCTTCCGATTCTCCCTTTTTAAGAACCCTTTCAACCGGGGGTAAGACCTTCTTAACGGAAATAAAAGAAAGGTCCATTGCAAAGAAATCGACCTTTTCAGGGATAACTTTCTCATCCAAATATCTTGCATTAAAGCGCTCTATGGGCACCACCCTCGGGTTAATCCTCAAACTCCAGTGAAGCTGTCCATACCCGACATCCACAGCATAAACTTTAAAAGCTCCCTCTTTAAGCATACAATCGGTAAAGCCCCCTGTTGATGCCCCCACATCCAAGCAAATCTTATCTTTAAGGACTATCCCAAATTCATCTATCGCCTTCTTAAGCTTCAATCCTCCCCTGCTTACATAGGGACAAACCTCTCCTTTAACCTCTATACTTGCATTCTCAGGGACCTTTTCCCCCGCTTTGTCTATCCTTCTTCCGTCAACAAAGACTATGCCAGCCATAAGGGCACGCTGAGCTTTCTCTCTGCTTTCGAAAAAGCCTCTCGTTACAAGTAGCTTATCGATTCTCTCTTTCCTCAAGGGCAAACAGCTCCTCAAGGAGTTCTTTCCTATCTCCATGTTCTATAAATCTATCTGGGATAGCGAAGATTCTAAAATCCCTCGGCTGAATCCCGTACGACAAGAGTATAGATCCAATTTCCTCTCCAACACCGCCTATTTTGGCTCCCTCTTCGAAAACATAGATCTTATCAAAGTTCTTGGCATTCTCAACTATAACTTCAACATCTAACGGCTTTGCGAAAGCCAAATCTATAACCCTAAAGTTTGAAAGCCTTAAAGCAAAATCACATGTAGGACCCAAGCAGAATGCCACACCCCCATCCCCGTCCCTCAAAAGATGAGATTTACCTATCTCTAACAATTTAGGAGGGCTATCCCAATCGGGCAAACTCTCTGTACATCCTCGCGGATATCTGATTATCACAGGCCTATCCAAGGTTACCGCGGTATTCAACATATCTCTCAAAGAAGCGCCATCTCTGGGACAAGCTATGATAAGATTAGGCACACATCGTAAGAAAACGAGGTCAAAAACCCCATGATGAGTTGGACCATCATCACCAACAATTCCTCCTCGGTCAACAGCCAAAACTACCGGCAATTCTTGAAGAGCGATGTCGTGAATAAGTTGGTCATAAGCTCTTTGTAAAAATGTAGAATATATAGCAACTATGGGCTTCAATCCACCACGAGCGAGACCAGCCGCAAGTCCAAGCATATGTTGTTCAGCTATTCCTACATCAATAAAGCGAGAAGGAAACCTTTTAGCAAACTCATCAAGTCCGGTGCCCTTCTTCATTGCAGCTGTAAGACAGACTATCCTCTCGTCTTTAGATGCGAGCTCTAAAACAGCTTTACCAAATATGAGACTGTATGGCTCCCCCTTTCTTTCCCTACCGGAGACCCTAAAAGGAGGCGTTCCATGGAAGGTTTCCGGGTCTCGCTCAGCAGGAGGATATCCCTTACCCTTTTTGGTTATCACATGAATTACAACGGGTTTATTAATTTCCTTGGCACTCTCAAAGACCCTCTCCATTAAATCTATATTGTGCCCATCAATCGGCCCCCAATGAATCAAGCCAAGTTCCTCAAAGATTGTGCTCTTTATGAGAAACTTCCTGAGTCTCTCTTTCATATCTTCAAGAAGGTTCTCCACTTCTTTCCCAAAGGGCAAAAAGCGAAGAAAA